>JAJYGK010000216.1 GCA_021790715.1 Chloroflexota bacterium | reverse complement strand
CCGGCGGGACGCGCTCGTCCGGGGCCGTTCCCGCGCCCGCGCGCGCGTCCGGGGCCGCCGCGGTCCCGCCGCCGGCGCCGCCCGGCGTCCCGAGTGGGAACGAAGCCCCGAGCAGCGGGACGATCCCAGGGTGGAGACTGGGAAGGGCACTGGTGGCGGCCCGCAGGGCGGCGGCGGTCGCCTCCCACGTCGGGGCAGAGAGCAGCAGCGCCGCCGGGCCGAGCGCACCCACCACAGACAGCCATGCCTCCAGCGGCTCGCCGGACGGCAGCCGGCGCCCGGTCCCGTCGAGCAGCACCCCCGTCCAGGTCTCGAGCCCCGTCTCCAGCGCGGCCACGGTTGCCGCCTCGCTCTCGGCGATCGTGTCGATCGCCTCGATGCGCAGGAGGTCGACTCCGGCGTCGGCGAGCAGTCCCGCATGCGCCCGGTGCTCGGGACCGGCGGTCGCGGCATCGGGGGCGGCATCGGGTCCGGCCGAGCCCTCGAGCGGGCCGATCAGCCCGGCAACGGACACGCGGCGTCCGGCCGTGTGCGGGTCCGCGGCGTCCCGCTCGTCCTCCGCCCGCTCGGCGGCGTCGCGGGCCAGCCGGACCGCGAGGTCGAGCCACTCGCTCACGCGGCGCGCCGCCCCGATCCGCGACAGTGCGCGGCGGTGCAGGTCGCCGGTCATTGCCGTCACGACGTCGGCGCCGGCGAGAGCCGCGCCGGCGAGCACCGTGCTCACCGCGCCGGGCTCGCGCGCCGGCAGCGGGAAGGCGCCCGGGAAGGGACGCAGCGGGATCCCGCGCCGGCGGAGCTCGGGGCGCGGGTCGCCGTCGAGGACGAGCACCGTCACGTCCCGGCCGGTCACTCGAGATCGCGCAGTGGCCGCCGGCCCGCCAGCCCCGTCGTCAGGTCGTGCCACCAGCCCACCTCCGGCTCGCCGAGCCGCCAGCAGAGCCATACCTGGCGCCCCGACACCAGCGCCGGGAAGTCGACGAGGCCGGTCGGGATGTCGCGCAGGGTGATCCCCCACGCGTCGATCTGTGCCACCGCCTCCTGCATGCGGCCGACGATCTGGCGGATCCGGGCCTCGTGCCGCTGCACGGGGATCTCGGACTCCGGGGCGCCGTCGGTGGCCAGCGTCGCGCGGAACCCGCGCTGCTCCTCCGCCAGCGCGTCCCTGTCGGCCGCGAGGCGCTCGAGCAGCGGTCGGAGTTCGGTCAGCCGTTCGTTCGCGGCGTCGATGTCGTAGAAGCGGGGCATCGGTCCGATTCTGGCACGAGGCGGTCCGGTGGACGCGGCGGGCGCCGGGGGATCTGGTTCGCCGGGGAGTCGGGTTCGCCACGGGCGCCTGGTGCACTGTCGGCGGCATGCCCGCGGACGCGAGGGTGCCGGCCCGGGCAGCTCCCGGACCGGCACCGATGACGTGCGCGACGAAGGCGGGCGAGGACTCGCCCGGCAGATCCCTCAGTCGCGGGAGCGGACGCGGGCCGCAGAGAACCGAGCGCCGGCAACGAGGCCGAACGCACCGAGCGCCAGGACGGCGAGTGCGATCGGCAGCAGCGTGGCGGTGCCCGTGGTGGTGGAGGCGGTGTCGGTCGGAGGGAGCGAGGACGCGGGGGAAGACGCGGGCGCTGCCGTGGCGTCCGTGGTCACGACGGCCCGCAGCCCGTTCCCACCGACGGCGGGATTCGCCGCCGAGCCGATGACGAAGACGCTGTAACTGGTGCCCGACGCGAGATCGAGCGTGGGGAGTGCGAGCGCGACGGTGGTGGTCCCGGCCAGTCGCACGTCGAGCGTGTACGAGCCCGGGTCGAGGTTCAGGTAGCCGGTGTTCTTCGGGTAGACGAGGCCCTTCACGAGGGCGGCGTCGGCGGCCGAGCCGCGCACGGCGACGTCGACCGCAGGCGCGTCGGCGGAGAGATGGACTGCCCGAACCTGGGCCCTGCCGGCCGTGGGCATCGGGTTGTCGACGATGACCTGGGCCTGGATGTGCGCCAGGCTGTTGGTGGCCGCGATCGTGTAGGCCTTGCCTGCGTCGAGCGTCACGGTGGTGTCGATGACGGCCCCGGTCGTGGTGCCGGCGGCGAAGACCTGCAGGTGATGGGCGCCGGCGGGCACCGTCACGTAATTCGAGATGGTGCCGAACGGCACGTCGCTGAGGATCCTGGCGCCGTCCGCGTAGACGTCCACCGCAGGTGCGTCGGGAGACGCATGCAGGACGCGGATCCTGGCCTGGTCCGCGGCGGCGACGGTGCTCACCGAGCCGAGGAAGACCGCTCCTGCCACCGCCAGTGCCGCGATGAGTGAGATGCGCTGCTTCATGACCCCTCTCTCTGACGCCGGCCCGCATCTGGCAACCACCTGGACGGCAGCGCGGTGCGTCGTCATCCCCTGTTCGCAGCGACCGGGCGGATGGATTGGGCAGAGCGACGCGAGCTTCGATCGGCCCGGTGCATCGACCGGCCCGAACGCGGATCGGGTGGAGCCCCGGACGTCAGGCAGGACGCGACTGGAACGCCCGGCGGGGTGCGCCCGGAGTCGGCGCCCAGGGACAGCCCTCCGACGGGTCCTCGATCACCGCTCCGGCGCAGATCTCGAGCGCCGTCTCCTGTCCGGCGGCGAACTCCTCGCGGTCGACGTGGTAGCGAAGCAGGAGCGAATCCACCACGTAGTCGCCCGGGGTCGGGACGGCGAGCACCAGCACCAGCCACGCGCCACCCCGCCATGCCGGGTCCGTGACCGGTCTGACGGCCGAGCCCCGGACCGGGTACTCGCGGGCCAGGGCGAGAAGTGCCTCATCGCTCGCCCGCGAAGCCCCGGCGAATACCGCCGAGTCCGGCACGATGGCCGTGCGGAGAACGGCGAGCCCCGGGCTGCCGTCCACCAGCTCGACCGAATCGAGGACCGCGGGCTCCGCGCCGTCGTCGTAGACGCGCGCCGCGACCCAGGCGAACGGGATCCCGGCAGCGATGCCGTCGATGACGGTGCGGGTCGCGGTCCGCCGCGCGGTGAGGGGATCGACGGCGCGGTCCGCCTGCGGTGGAAGCACTGCCGCGGTGGCGGCGACCTCCGCGGCAGGCGAGGGCCTGGCGGGGAGCTCGCCGCGACCCGTCATGCCGAGCGCGACCATGCCGACGAGGGCGAGCACCCAGAGCGCCGCGGCCCGACGCCACGAGATCGGCAGACGCATGGGGGGCGCGATCAGAGAGGCGCGCACACCGCGCGCCTCGCCCGGACCCGGCCGCTCGTCGAGCGGCCCCCGCCCTCCGTCCAATCCCCCCGACCGCGCATGTCGCGGCTCGCTCGCCGCACGCGCGCCGGCGGCCAGACCGGGCGGACGTCGAGCACTGGCAGCTTGTCCAGCGCGGGGCCGGTTCGCAAGATCCGTTCGGCGCGAATCCCCCGCCGGACGGGCCCACCCCCGCCGCGCCGGACGGGCGTGCCGCTCCGGACGGCCCGGCCGCCGGACGGGCGTGCCGCTCGGCGGCCCCCGGCGTCGCGCGGGACCGCGCGGCCCGGCTCAGGCGTCGATCGAGACCTCCAGGTTCCCCCGCACCTCGAGCACCTGCACGGAAACGCCCGGCGCCGTCCCCCGGCGCTCGAAGTGCAGGTCGACCTGCGCATCGGCCACGGACAGATCGCGCAGCTCGATCTCGTGGACGAACGACGGGAGCACCGGCCGCACGACGCGCAGACGACGCTCGAAGCCGTCCGGCTCGAGGCCGAGCAGGCTCTGCATGAGGTACGGCACACTGGCCGCCGACCAGGCCTGCGGGTGGCACGCGACGGGGTACGAGACCGGGGCGGCGTATTCCCCGCGCTCGAACCCGGCGAACAGCTCGGGCAGCCGGTTGTGCGGGAAGCTGGTCGCCGCCTCGATCAGCGCGGCCAGGACCCGCGCGGCCGGTTCGTCGAGCCCGTACTGCCGCAAGCCCACCCCGATCATCGCGGTGTCGTGGGGCCACACCGTCCCGAGGTGGTAGCCGATCGGGTTGTACCGGCGTTCCCTGGACGACAGCGTCCGGATCCCCCATCCGGAGAACATGTCGTCCGCCATGAGGCGGTCCGCGACCGAGCGGGCTCGATCCGGCGGGACGATCCCCGCCCACAGGGCATGCCCTGCGTTCGACGCGATGACGCGCGCCTGGCGGGCGCCGCCCTGCAGCGCCAGCGCGTACGTCCCGAGGTCCTCCATCCAGAAGTCGCGCTCGAAGCGCTCCCGGAGCGCGGCCGCCTCCTGCAGCAGCCTCTCGGCCCGCTCGACGTCGTGCTCGCGACGGTACAGGTCGGCGATCAGCGTCCTGGCGAGCCACGCGTACGCCTGGGGCTCGACGAGGGCGATCGGCGGCGTCGCCAGCGTGCCGTCCTCGTTCATGATGCAGTCGCCCGAGTCCTTCCAGCCCTCGTTGGTGAGCCCCCGTGAGGTGCTGCCCTGGTACTCGATCCAGCCGCGCCCAGAGATGTCGGCGTACGTGTCCATCCAGCGCAGCGCCAGCTCGACGTTCTCGCGCAGCTCGCGGAACAGCGACAGGTCGCCGGTCCACGCGGCGTATCGGCCGAGCAGCACGAGGAACAGCGGCGTGGCGTCGACCGTCCCGAAGTAGCGCGAGTGGGGGACGAGCTCGAGGTGGGCCAGCTCTCCCACGCGCACCTCGTGCAGGATCCTGCCCGGCTCCTCCTCGCGGAACGCGTCCACCACGCGCCCCTGGTAGGCCGCGAGCAGCCGCAGCGTCTCGGCGGCGATGCCCGGGTCGAACGCGAGCGTCTCCATGGCCGTGATCGCGCTGTCTCGTCCGAACAGGGCCCCGTACCACGGGAGGCCCGCGCTGAAGTAGCTGCGCCCGGACATCCCGCTGCGCAGCATCCGCAGATCGCGCAGGGCGCGCTGCACCACGTTGTCCACGGCCGGGCTGTCGCTCCGGAACTGCGTCTGGCCGGCCAGCCACTGGCGCGCCGAACGGCGCTGCAGCGACTTGACCCGCGCCGCGTCCGGCCTGACCGCGATCCGCGCGGCGGCGTCCTCCGCGGTCCGTTCCTCGGCCAGGACCAGGGACACCTCGATCGTGCGTTCCTCGCCGGGCGCGAGCGACACGACATAGCCTCCGCCGAACTGCCGGCGCACGGCCGGTTCCGGCACGAGGTGTACCCCGAGGGCGCGCCAGAGCCCGTCGCCGCCCTCGTAGGTGAACGCGAGCACGTCGTCGACCCAGGCTGCATCGTGGAACCGTCCGGGGTGCTCGGCCAGGAGTCCGCGCACCTGGAAGATGTCCTCGAACTCCGCGCGGAAGACCAGCGTGATCGAGAAGTCGGCACCGGCCGGGCCGAAGTTCCGCAGCGTGAGTCGATCGTGCAGGGCCAGCTCGTGCCCGTCCGCCAGCCGCGTCCAGTGGAGCCCGATCGTCTCGTTCGGGATGACGCGCCCGTCGGGAACCTCGAACTCGGGGTTGGTCAGCTGGAGCGTCGCCTCGAACCCGATCGCGGCGCTCGACGCGAGCGGCGTTGGCGCGAGCCCGGAGAGGCGGAGCTCGTACCCGTTCAGGTAGCGGCAGTCGTGATAGAAGAGCCCGTACCCATGGTCCTCCGTGAGGGGGATGCTTCCGGACGGCGGGCAGAGGAAGAAGACGTCGGCGTCCTTGACGACCACGGCGTCGGCGATGGGCCGGACGGCCGGCTTCGCGCGGATCGCCCGCAGCAGGTCGCCCCCGAGGTCGTCGTGGAAGGCGGCGATCCCCTCTCGCATCGGGCGAGCGTAGCAAGAGACGGGCCGCACCGCGTGTTCCGCCCGGTCGCCGGACGCACCGCGACGCGGGCGCGCACGGCGAGTGCAAGGTGGCTGCAATGCCTCGCCCGTCCCGGTTCGCCGTGCCCATCCTCGCCGGCGCGTAGCGTCAGGGCCCGTCAACGGAGGTGTCGATGCCCGCATCTGCGTGGCCGATGCGGATCGCGTTGGTCGCTCCGCCGATGCTGCCCGTGCCGCCGCGTGCCTACGCGGGCACGGAGCGCGTGATCGATGTCCTGGCCCGCGAGCTGCACCGGCGGGGTCACGCGGTCACGCTCTTCGCCTCCGGCGACTCGAAGGTCGAGTGCGAGCTCGTCCCGACGGTCGACCGGGCGCTCTGGGATGGCCCGGGGTACGTCGAGGAGCTCGACCCGTTCTTCCAGATCGCGCAGGCCAGGGTCTGGCGCGAGGCCGAGCGGTTCGACGTGATCCATTCGCATCTCGAGGGATTCGGCTTCGCGTTCGCCCGGCACTGTCCGACGCCGGTCGTCACCACGATGCACGGACGCCTGGACCTGCCCGGGATTCCGGAGCTCCTGGCCGAGTTTCCGGAGATCCCGCTCGTCGCGATCAGCAGGAACCAGCGACGCTGGCATCCCGGCGCCAACTGGGTCGCGACCGTCCATCACGGTCTCCCGCTCGAGCCGGTCCCGCACAGCGATCGCCCGGGCGACTACCTCGCCCTGGTGGGGCGCCTGTCCCATGAGAAGGGCGTGGCGGAGGCGATCCGGCTGGCCCGCGAGACGGGCATGCGCCTGCGGGTCGCCGCGAAACAGCGCCTGCCGGAGGAGAGGGCGCTGTACCGCGACATCCTCGAACCCGCGGTGCGCGAGGGGATCGCCGAGTACCTGGGTGAGGTGGGTGCGGCGCAGCGTGACGAGCTCTATGCGGGGGCGTATGCGACGCTCATGCTCGGAGCGTGGCCCGAACCGTTCGGGCTCGTGGCGATCGAGTCGATGGGCGCCGGCACACCGGTGATCGCCCGGAAGGCGGGCGCGCTGACCGAGATCGTCGAGCACGGCGTGGACGGGTTCCTGGTCGACGACCTGGGGGAGGCGGCGCTGGCGTTCCGCCGGGTGCCCGAGCTGGACCGGCAGCGCATCCGGGAACGAGCCCTCGTGCGCTTCTCGCCCCAGCGCATGGTCGACGCGTACGAGCGTGTCTACCGCCACGTGATCGAGGAGGCCGCGCAACGCCGGACGCGCGGAAGATCCCGGCCAGTGGTGGCCGTGCCGCTCGTCGCGGGCGATGGGGCCGGCTCACTCTCCGGGATCGATCCCGCCGGGCGCCCGAGCAGTTTCGGCGAGCCGGACGATCGCGCCGCGAATGGGTCCTCCGACCGGCTCCCGTTCGCGCCGACACCGGTCCGGGGGCTCGACGGCCTGACGGGCCCGGGTTGCGGTCCCGGGTCCGGGGCCGGCAGGCTGGCCGGCCTGCCCGCGGTGGAGATCGGCCCCGGTGGCAGCGGGCGCATCCGCGAATCGGCCCCGGGGCGCGGTCCGAAAGACGAGCGCACGGGGAACGGCGGCGGCGACGAGCGCACCTGACCCTCGAGCACCCGGAGGTCCGTGCACCCACGCAGGCGGTCCGGACGTCCGGTTCGGTCGGCGACCGCGGGCCGTCAGTGATTCCCGGAGCCCGCCCCCAGGATCTCGTCCGACGCGCCGCCCACCTCCGCGATGCCTTCCTCGCTCGCGTCGGCGGCCTCCGCGTCCGTCTCCACCGCCTCCTCCTCGCCCGGAGCATCCGATTCGGGCGTCCAGCGCGTGTCGAGGAGGTAGCCGATCCCCTGGAAGGTCCGGACGGGACCGCTCGACCCGACCGGCACGCCCAGCTTCCGCCGCAGCCGGCTGACCCAGATCCGCAGGTAGTTGAACTCGCTCCGATATTGCGGGCCCCAGACGGCGGTCAGGAGCTGTGTGTGCAGCACGACGCGGTCGGTGTGCGTGGCGAGTTCCTGGAGCAGCAGCCACTCGGTGCGTGTGAGCGAGATCCGTTCGCCGGCTCGTGACACGGTCCGCCGGCCGAGGTCGATCTCGATGTCGGCGATCCGGACGACGCGTGCCGGTCCGACGGGCGTCCGCCGGAGCACGGCCCGGATGCGCGCGGCGACCTCGTCCGGGTGGAACGGCTTGGAGATGTAGTCGTCGGCGCCCAGGTCGAGCCCGCCGGCGATCTCGCCGGGGGCTCCGCGCGCCGTGAGCAGGATGACGGGCACCGGGGAGGTCTCGCGGATCCGCCGGAGGATCGTGAGCCCGTCGATGTCCGGCATCAGGACGTCGAGCAGCACGAGATCGGGCTTCAGGCGTTCGAACGACGCCAGCCCCTGCTCGCCTCCCGTCGCCGTCTCGACGTCGAACCCCTGGTCGGCGAGCGCCGCGGCAACGATCTTCCCGACCCACGCCTCGTCGTCGACCACGAGCACGAGGCGTCTCGTTCCCACGTGACCCTCCCTTCCCCCTGGGGACGCGACACCACTATAGTGCCCGCGGCATAGCGCCCGCGGCATGGCGCCCGCGGGCACCGCATGGTCGCCGGCGGGCCGCGGCACGGTGCCCGCGCCGGTACCCTGTGCGACGGGCCGGTAGCTCAGCGGTCAGAGCAGGGGGCTTTTAACCCTCGTGTCCTGGGTTCGAATCCCAGCCGGCTCACCAGGTCGCTCGCCGTGCGAAGACCAGCACCCACATCGCGACCCCCGTCGAGCGTCGGACCCGCTACCCGCTCCTGGTCACGGTTGCCGGCAAGGACGCCGCCACGGCGGTCGGCGTCGACCTCCGCCTGCGCGACCCGGCGCCGGACCGCCGTCTCGGAGGGATCGAGATCGCGAGCGACCGCGGCGATCGAGCTCCCGCCGCTCCGGCAGAGCTCGACGACCTGCGCCCTGCACTCGTCGGTGAACGACCGGTTCGGTGGCTTCGCGCGATCCATGACCGCCACGACGAATGTCCCTTCCCGGCCTGGTCGGCCGATCTCAGGCGTCCGCCAAAGCGGGGCAAGGCCTTCAGGCGCTTGGTGTCGCCCATGCTCGACCCTCCCTGGCGGGTCGCTCACCCGGCATCGCGATTCCAGGGCGAGTGGTGCAGGGGGCCGGGCAGCGGGTCGTCGGTCCGCCACCGGCAGCCGACCGATTGGGAGGACAATGGAAACCGCGCTCCGCGCAGGCGGATGCGCCGACACCCGGAGGGGCCATGGACCAGGCGCTCGGACCGCGCAAGAAGATCGGGCTGGTCGCCCACGACCGCAAGAAGGCCGACCTCATCGAGTGGGTCACCTACAACCGCCAGATCCTGACGCGCCACGACCTGGTGGCCACCGGGACCACCGGCACGCTGCTCGAAGAGGCGCTGGGCGTCGGGATCCACAAGCTGCAGAGCGGACCGCTCGGCGGAGATCAGCAGCTGGGCGCTCTGATCGCCGACGGCGAGATCGACTTCCTGGTCTTCTTCTGGGACCCCCTGGAGCAACAGCCCCACGACACCGACGTGAAGGCGCTGCTGCGGATCGCGGTGGTATGGAACATCCCGGTGGCCTGCGACCGCGCCTCGGCCGACTTCATGATCTCGTCGCCGCTCATGGAGAGCGCCTACCAACGCCAGCTGCCCGACTACCACAGCTATATCGAACGGTACGTGACCCCGCCGTGATGGGGGCCCGGCTCACCACATCGTCGCGGGTGAGCGCGTCCGGGTGCCGCCGCTCTCCCTACCCGATCTCGCCGAGGTGGGCCTGCGCCTGGTAGAGGTTGAGGCCGCTGTCGAGCAGGTCCAGCAGGCCGTGCATCGTGCGCTCCTCCTCGACCTGCTCGTCGATGAACCACTGCAGGAAGCTGAAGCCGCGGTGATCGCCTGCCTCGCGCGCGGCATCCGCCAGCGCGTTGAACTGCCCGGTGACGCGTTCCTCGCTGGCGAGCGCGGCCTCCACCGCCGCGCGGGCCGAGGGGTAGGTGGTCGTGGCCCCGCCGACCGGCGGCAGCCCGAAGTCGACCTCGTTGTCGATCAGGAACGAGATGATCTTCTCGGCGTGCTCCGCCTCCTCCACCGCCTGGTCGTGGAAGAACTTCGACCAGCCCTTGAGGCTCTGCCGCTCGAAGTAGAGCGCCATCCCCATGTACGCCTGGTGGGCTCCGAGTTCGTGCCCCACCTGCGCAACGAGGAGCTTCGCGACGGGTTCGCTGATCATGGCTCCCTCCCTATGAGGTCTGTGCCGATCCGGGTTGGACCGGGCCACTGCGTACGTGGGCTCGCCAGGGAACGCCGAGGCGCGGGAGCAGCCAGCGATCGACGCCGTAGTAGCCGGCCACCCGCCAGCCGAGGATGAGCCCGATGGCGAGGGTGAACATGACCGGGTTGGCCGAGATGGAGCCGGCGAGCATGTACGACATGTTCATGACCGTCCCGAAGAACGCGGCGATGCCGGTGAGGCAGCCCAGGAGGAGGCCGATCCCGACCGCCAGCTCTCCGAACGTGATGAGCCAGGCGAACCAGCCCTGCGCGTGCGTGTCGATGAGGAGCTGCAGGAAGCTTCGGTACCAGTCGAAGGAGATCGGGGCCGCGCCCTGCGCCGGGATCTTCACTGCGCTCTCCCAGTAGCCCAGGAGGGCGGCTCCGCCATCCGTCCAGCCGGTGCCGGTCAGCTTGTGCCAGCCGGCGACCGCGAACTCGAAGCCCAGGAAGATCCGGATCGGCAGCCACAGGAGGCCCGCGCTCGTGTTGCTGAACAGGTATCGCGCGAAGGCGGGGCCCTCGACCTCGACCGTCCCGGCCCCCGACGCCTTGCGGTCCTCGAACATGAGGACGAGCATCGCGACGGCCAGGACCCAGAAGAGCACCGTGGCGATCGCGCGCACGACGCTCCCCTCGGTGGGCGGGTACCAGGGGTTCTCCAGGTAGAAGAGGACGGCCGCTGCGACGAGCGCGAGCGGCGTGGTCAGGCTCCGGTGTCGCACAGATCGGCCCTCCCTGTCGCTGATCCGATCCTGATCGGCGGCGACGGGAGCCACGTCCGACGCCGCCGGGGACGCGCGCGGTTGGCCGGTTCATTCTGCCATGCGGCGCCCGTCCGGGTGGTCCGGCGGGTTTCCCGAAGCGGCCGGGCGACCCTCCCGATGCCGGTCCGGCGATGCTCGATGGTGTGCGTCCGGCGATGCGTCGGCGTTCGGCGCGCCGTCCTGCTGTGCGCGCCCGGTGATGCGCCGGCGCGCGATGCGCCGGCGGGTGTTCACCTCCCGTTCATGCCGCGTTCCGCCGGCGTTCATTCTCGTTTCCGGGTCCGTTCACGCGCCGAACCTAGCGTCACGGGTGGCCGCGCCAGTGGCGGCCGGATGAAGCGACGTGAGGGTGACGCGATGGGCATCAGGTCTGCACCGGTGATCTGCGTCGGCTGCGAGATGGAGCTCGACCGCCCCGGCGTGGTCTACGCCGGGCTGACGTACTGCTGCGACGGCTGCGCGGCGGGCGGTCCGTGCGTCTGCAGCTACGACGAGCGCGTGCCGTCGAACGCGGACTCGGTGGATCATCTCGGCCTGCCGTTTGCCGCCCCGGTCGTCGTTCGCGAGCCCGAGGTGCATGCGCCCGTGGTCGCGCACGGTTCGCCCGAGCGGATCGCCGAGCTGGGCGTCCTCGCCCGTCGCTGAGTTCTCGCCAGGGGCCGGCGATCCCGCCGGGTCGTCGGCCCGCCAGTCGCGCCGCGGGCCGGATCAGCGCTGCACGAGGAACCGGTACCCGAGGCCGCGCTCCGTCTCGATGTAGCGGGGATGCTCCGGCTCGTCGCCGAGCTTGTCGCGCAGCCGCCGGATGTACACCCGCAGGTAGTCGACCTCGTCGATGTACTCGCGGCCCCAGACCTTGGCCAGCAGCGTGCCGTGGGTCAGCACGTGCCCGGCGTTGCGGACCAGGTGGTACAGCAGCTTGTACTCGGTGGGCGTCAGGACGACGCGCTCGCCGCGAAGGCGCACCTCGCGCGCGTCGAAGTCGACCTCGACGTCCAGCGAGCGGAAGGACGGCGCTCGGCTGCGCGGGGCCGGCATGTCGAGCCGCCGGAGCACCGCGCGGATGCGGGCCAGCAGCTCGAGGTGATCGAACGGCTTGGTGACGTAGTCGTCGGCGCCGAGCTCCAGGCCCTTCACCTTGTCGAGCGTATCGTCGCGCGCGGTCAGCATGATCACGGGCACGTCCGAGAAGGCGCGGATCTCGCGGAGCACCTCGAACCCGTCCATGTCGGGCAGCCCGATATCGAGGAGGACGAGGTCGGGGTGCTCGGATTCGACGAGGTCCACCCCCTGCTCGCCGCGCTCCGCGCCGACCACGTCGACCTCGCGCCACTGCAGGGCGAACCCCAGGCGGATCGCCTCGACGACGTCGGGAGCGTCCTCGATGACCAGGACCTTCACGGCTCCTCCACGCCGCTCGGGCCGGCCGCCGGAACGACCAGCGTGAACGTGCTGCCGTGCCCGGGCTCGCTGCGGACCTCGATGCGGCCGTCGTGGGCCTGCGCGATCGCGAGCGCCGTGGGAAGACCCAGCCCGGTCCCGG
Source organism: Chloroflexota bacterium (assembly GCA_021790715.1). GTDB lineage: Bacteria > Chloroflexota > Limnocylindria > Limnocylindrales > CSP1-4 > JAJYNJ01. The sequence continues at coordinate 3,147 of JAJYGK010000216.1, read as the reverse complement.
CGTGGGGCTCGCCCCGGTCGTTCCGCCCGACGAAGAACCGCTCGAAGAGCCTGGCCTGGTCCGCGGGACCGATCCCCGGGCCGTCGTCCACCACCCACCAGCGGACCTCGTCCCGGTCGGCCGTCACGCCGAACCGCACCGTCCCGCCGGGCGGAGAGAACTTGTGGGCGTTCGAGAGCAGGTTGATCACCGCCTGCTCGAGGCGGCGGTGGTCCCCGTAGACCCGCACCGGCTGATCGGGGAGCCGAAGCTCGAGCCGGAGGGAACGCGACACGGCGAGGGGACCGAACGATGCGGCGAGGTCCCGGGCGAGCTCGCACGCGTCGAAGCGCCGCAGCTGCAGCTGCAGCTGGCCTGCCCGGAACCGCGTCAGCTGGAGCAGGTCCTCGATGAGCCGCTGCATCCGGTCCGCGTTGCGCCTGATCGACTCCGCCAGCTTCCGGCGCTCCTCGGGCATCTCGTCCGCGGCGGGATCGAGCAGCAGGCCGGCGCACGTCCGGACCGCGGTGAGGGGCGTCCGGAGCTCGTGCGCGAGGGTTGCGAACAGGTCGGTCCGCAGCGTCTCCAGCTCGGCGAGCCGCTGCGCGGTCTCGGACGGGTGGGCGAGCGACCCCAAGAGCGTCTGCTGGCCGAGCGTCGTCACGACGAAGCGGGGGCGGTCGCCGTCGGTGCGGGCCACTCGAACGAGCCCGAGACGCGTGAGCTCCTCGAGGAGCGGGGCGACGCGGGACGCGGATCCGTCCCCGACCTCGAGCAGCAGCCGCTGGCCGACCTCCTCGACGGTCGCACCGTCGCCGACGAGCGCGAGGACCGCGGGGAGGAGGGGCGACGGGTTCGCCGTCGGGTCGACGAACGCGTCCGTCTCATCGCCGGCCGGCCGGGGCACATCGAGCACGTCGCAAGGATAGGGCGCGGCCGGCGCGACTTCGGGATGGCGGCGCTCGCTCGTTCATGGTCCGTTCACGTTCGTTCAGGCGCGCGTTCGCGCGCCCGTGCGAGCGTGGGCCCATGCCGGGTCTGCCGTCGGACTGTGGGCCCGGCAGCCACGCCGGCGCGGGCGATCCAGCACGGCTGATGCAGAGGTGATGTCGGTGACCCAGGTCGTCGTTCGGGAAGGGGATCGATCTCGCGTGGCGCACCCGCCCGCACCGTCGGTGGAGGCGGCGCCCGGGCCCGAGGCCCCGGTCACGAACCCGTACGCCGCCGCACAGCGCCAGTTCGATCGCGCGGCGGACCACCTGGGCCTCGAGCGCGGCCTCCGCGACATCCTCCGCGCCCCCCAGCGCGAGGTGAGCGTCCGGTTCCCCGTCCGTCTCGACGACGGCTCGACCCGGGTCTTCGAGGGGTACCGCGTCCAGCACAACATGAGCCGCGGCCCGGCCAAGGGCGGCGTGCGGTTCCACCCGGCCACGGACCTGGACGAGGTGCGCGCCCTCGCGATGTGGATGACGTGGAAGTGCGCGCTGGTGGGAGTGCCGTTCGGCGGCGCCAAGGGCGGGGTTGCGTGCGATCCGGGCTCGCTGAGCCGCGGCGAGCTGGAGGCGCTGACGCGCCGCTTCACGACCGAGCTGCAGGGCGTCATCGGCCCCGACGTGGACATCCCGGCGCCGGACGTGGGCACCAACGCCCAGGTCATGGCCTGGATGATGGACACGCTCTCGATGCACCGCGGGATGCTGCTGCCGGCGGTGGTGACGGGCAAGCCGCTGGCGGTGGGGGGCTCGGAGGGCCGTTCGGACGCCACCGGACAGGGAATCCTCGACACGGTCGAGTTCGCTGCCGCCCGGATCGGCATGCGCCTCGAGGGCGCGCGCGTCGCGGTGCAGGGGTTCGGCAACGTCGGCGAGGCGGCCGCGAGGCTGCTGGACGCGAGGGGTGCCCGGATCATCGCGGTCACCGACGTCCGCGGCGGGGCGCGCAACGCCGACGGGATGGATCCCGTCCTCCTGCGCGAGCACCTCCTCGCCACGGGCTCGGTCGCCGGCGCGGCCGGAACCGCCCCGATCTCCAACGAGGAGCTCCTCGCCCTGGACTGCGACATCCTCGTGCTGGCCGCGCTCGAGGGGCAGGTGACGTCGCGCAATGCCGGACGCGTGCGGGCCCGGATCATGGCCGAGGGGGCCAACGGTCCGACGACCCCCGACGCCGATCCGATCCTCCGCGAGCACGGCGTCGTGGTGATCCCCGACATCCTGTGCAACGCCGGCGGGGTTGCCGTCAGCTACTTCGAGTGGGTGCAGAACCGCGAGGCCTTCCCCTGGAGTGCCGAGGAGGTCAACGCGCGGCTGGGACGGATGATGACGACGGCGGCGACCGAGGTGTGGGACCGAGCCGAGCGGGACGGCATCGACATGCGGCTGGCCGCCCACGCCATCGCCGTCGAACGCGTCGCGCGGGCGACGCTGGTGCGCGGCCTCTACCCGTAGACGGGACGAGGCGCGCCCAGGGCGACGGCGCCGATCGTCAGGCTGTCTCCTCGCTCCCGACGCCGGGCCGCTGCCGTCGCGCACGCGCGGTCTCGCGGTCCCAGAACCGCACCTCGTGCTCCGGGATGGGGCGGATCCACTCCGCCGCCTCGCGGTTGACGACGATCGTCCCGGCGCTCGCGTAGGCCGGTGCCGCGCCCGCCCGGTACGCGATCGTCGCATCGGTGAGGGGGATCATCGGCTTGCGGTACCTGGCGCTCGCCAGGGGCTCCGTTCCCGGCCGTGTGTGCAGGTAACCGCGGACCTCGAAATCGCCCGTCTTCACCGCCACCGGGTAGGAGATGGTGCGGATGCGGCGAGCCGCGTCGCCCCGCGGTCCTCCGTCGGCGTGGACGGCCACGAGCTCTGCACGGCTCACGGTCACGTGGTCGGTTCTCGCCTGTCGGCCGTCGGCCAGGCTTTCGACCAGCACGTCGTCGAGCACGAACTGATCCTGGGCGTTCAGGACGTCGCTGAGGCGATCGCGCTCGAGCGACATGGAGCCGAAGATGCGGCAGTCCTCCGTGTAGGCGACGAATGGCACGCGCAGGGGCGCGGCGGAACCCGGCGCGGCGATCAGCGCAGGTGTGCACCGGGCGGCGGAGCGGTCCCGCAGATACTCCGACAACCGGAATGCGAACCCCGACAGGGGTCCTCGGTGAGGCCCCTCACGGTGCTGATT
>JAJYGK010000101.1 GCA_021790715.1 Chloroflexota bacterium | reverse complement strand
CTGGCGATCCGTCCGGGCCAGGAGACGCGCATCCGCCGCCTGGTCGCCGAGGGACGCCTGGCCGTCGGCCCGTGGCTGATCCTGATGGACGAGTTCCTGGTGGGCGGCGAGACCATGGTCCGCAACCTGCGGATGGGATGGACGCGCGCCGAGGAGCTGGGCGCGGTGATGCCGGTCGGCTACCTGCCGGACATGTTCGGCCACGTGGCGCAGATGCCTCAGCTCCTGCGGCGGGCCGGCATCGAGCGGGCGGTCGTGTGGCGCGGCGTTCCGGCGGCGATCGACCGGCACCGCTTCCGCTGGCTCGCCCCGGACGGCTCGGGTGTCGTCGCCGAGTTCCTGCCCGACGGCTATGGCAACGCCGCGTTCCTGCTCGACGTGACGGACCCCGCGCGGGTCGCCGAGCGGATCGACGCGCTGGACGTCCTGCTGCGCCCGTATTTCGGGGCCGACACGCTGCTCGGAATGACCGGCACCGACCACACGAGCCCGGTCGCGCGGTTCATGGACCGCGTCGCTCGCGTCAACGACGGCCAGGACCACTGGCGGATCCGGGTCATGACGCTGCGCGACTACTTCGCCCGGGAGGCGGCCGAGCCCGTCGACGAATCGTGGCAGGGCGAGCTGCGCTCGAGCCGGTACGCCAACGTCCTCATGGGCGTGACGTCTGCCCGCATCGACCTGAAGGCCGCGATGAGCGGTGCGGAACGGCGCCTGGCGCGCTACGCGGAGCCGCTCGGCGCGCTGTGGGGCGGCATGCGGGCGCCGGAGCCGCTGCTCGGGGTCGCCTGGCGGCACGTGGTCGAGTGCTCGGCCCACGACTCGATCTGCGGCTGCTCCGTGGACGCGGTGGTGGACCAGGTGCTGGTCCGGCTCGGCGAGGCGCGGCAGATCGCCGACGAGCTCACCGCGCGCGCCGCCGTCGCCGCGGGGCGCGGCCTGGCTCCGGGCGACTTCGTGGCGCTCAACCCGTCGCCGGAGGCGCGCCAGGACGTGGTCGAGCTGCGGGCGGCGATCCCGGACGACTGGGATCGCATCGATGTCGAGCTCCCGGGCGGGTCGCGGCTCCCGGCGCAGGAGATCGGGCGCGAGCCGACGCTGCTGCTCGACGAGCCGATGTCGCAGGCGGCGGTGCACGAGTTCCTGCTGCGGGTGCACCAGTCGGAGCTGTTCGGGCGCTACATCCGCGCCTGGCGGATCGAGCCGCCCGATCGGGGCCTCCCGCGGCGGCTCGAGATCGAGGTCGACGAGCTGATCGTCCCCGGGCGCTTCGAACACGGTGAGCTGGTGGCGGCCGTGGAGGAGGCACTCGCGTCGGACCGCGCGGCGGCTCCGGCACCCGGGCGGTGGCGGGTGCGCGTCGTTGCCGCCCCGGTGCGCCGGTTCGTGGCACCGGTGCGCGCGCCGGCCCTGGGGTGGACCGGGATCCGGCTCGTCGAGGCCGCGCCCGGTGACGGCGGCATCGAGCGCCGGGTCCGGGTCACGGGGCGGACGCTGGACAACGGCCTCGTCTCCCTCGCGGTCGCCGACGACGGCGCCTTCCGGCTCGAGCGCGGCGGCGTCGCCTTGGCCGGCGTCGGGCGGCTCGTCGACGAGGGGGACTACGGCGACACGTACAACTGGGCGCCCCCGCGGCACGATACCGTCGTCGACGAGCCCGAGACGACGAGCGTGCACGTCCGGGAGGCGGGGCCGGTGCGCGGGGTGCTCGCGGTCGAGCGACGCTACCGCTGGCCCGTCTCGGTCGCGCCGGACGGCTCGGAGCGCTCGAACGAGACCGCGGAGGAGACCGTCGCGACCATCCTCGAGCTGCGGGCTGGCGAGCCGTTCGTCCGCGTGCGGGTCGCGTTCGACAACGCGTGCCGCGACCACCGCCTTCGCATCCACGTGCCGCTCCCGCGACGCGCGTCGGCGTCGCACGCGGAGGGACAGTTCGCGGTCATGGAGCGCGGGCTGCGAGCGGAGGGCGGGCACGGCGAGACCGGGCTCCCGACCTTCCCGGCGTCCGGCTTCGTGGATGCGGGCGGCGTCGCCGTCCTGCTCGACCAGGTCATGGAATACGAGCTCGTCGGCGACGGGTCGGCGCTCGCGATCACCGTCCTGCGCGCGACCGGCCTGCTCAGTCGCGATGCGAACCCGTACCGGCACGATCCCGCGGGGCCCCAGCTCGAGATCCCCGGCGCGCAGTGCCGCGGGCCGTGGCGGGTGTCGTTCGCGCTCTTCCCGCACGGTGGCGAGTGGCACGAGGCGGGCGTCGTGGCGCAGGCCGAGCGCTTCGCCCATCCGTTCGTCGTCGCGCCCGCCGCGGCCGAGGTACCCGCCGCGGCCGGTGCACCCGCCCCGAGGCCGCTGCCGGCCCCCGTCGAGGGCCTGGCGGTCGAGGGCGACGGGGTGGTGCTGGCGGCGTGCCGGCTGGACGGCGACCGGCTCGAGCTCCGCCTCGTGTGCGAGTCGCCGCTGCCGCAGCGCGCGACGATCCGCGGCCCGTTCGCGTCGGCGCGCGAGGCCGACCTGCTCGGGCGTGCCGGCGGCCCGCTCGCGGTCCGCGACGGACGCCTGTCGGTCGACCTCGGCCCGTGGGAGGTGCGCTCGCTGTTCCTGGCGCTCGCCCGGCCGGCCGGGGCGTGGGAGCCGCCGCGCGACGAACCGGCGGGCATCTCGGGCACCCCGGGTATCCCAGGCACGCGGGCGTGACGGCGCTGCGTGACGAAGGCGGCGGCACGCGGCTCGGCCGGGCCGCGGACGACGGAGATGCTCCGCTCCGGCTGGCCCACCGCGGCGATCACCGGCACGCGCCGGAGAACACGCTCGCCGCCTTCCGGGCTGCCCTCGCCGTCCCCGGCTGCGACGGCCTGGAGTTCGACGTTCGCCTCTCCGGCGACGGCATCCCCGTCGTGCTGCACGACGAGACCCTGCGGCGGGTCCACGGCAGATCGGAGCGCGTCGCCGACCTCTCCGCGGCGGCGCTCGTGACGATCGGCGTTCCGACGCTCGCCACGGTGCTCGCAGAGGTCGGGACGGAGGCGTTCCTCGACGTCGAGCTCAAGATCGCCGGCGCCGCCGGCCCCGTCGTGGACGCGCTGCGCGACTCGCGCGGGCCGGCTCCCGCCCGCGTCGTGATCTCGTCCTTCGAGCACGAGGCGCTCGCGCGCGTCGCGGAGCTGGCCGGGGGCTGGCCGCGCTGGCTGAACGCCGGCGACCTCTCGGGTGCGACGATCGGGGCGGCCCGGGAGCTCGGGTGCGCAGGGGTGTCGGTGCGATGGCAGGCGATCGACGAACCCAGATCG
>JAJYGK010000075.1 GCA_021790715.1 Chloroflexota bacterium | reverse complement strand
GGTCGATGTCCGCCGCGCCGTCCGGACGGTCGATCCGGAGATCCTGGCCCTCGTCGCGGCGCCCGTCGCCGACGGCATCGCCAGGCCGGGGACGCGTCCGGCACTCGAACCGCCGGACGCGTCGATCCGGAGGCTGATGCTGCAGCTGGAGCTCGAGGCGAAGCGGCCGGCAGCCGTCGCGGACGCGACCGGCGTCGGCGGTTCGGTCGAAGAGGGCGTCGATGGCGAACGTGCCGAGCCTTCGGAGCCGCCCCCTTCCGCGCCCTGACGATATCCTCGGGATCGTGCGCACTCGCCCGCCGGTTCCCGGCCCGTCGTTCCTGAAGGAAGAGGAGATCGCGCTCCCGGCAGTGCCCGGGCAGACGCCCGCGGTCGCGCGCGTCGGCATGACGAGACCGTCGACGACCGACGACGGGTGGTGGCTCGCGGTCCTCTTCGCGCACGACGATGCGGGCGTGATGGAGGCCGAGGAGTTCGCGCCCCGATCGGGACCGCCCCCGGTGCCGCCGCTGTTCGTGATGGGCCCGGCGCTCGCCGGTGCGCTCTCGGGTCTGATCCTCGAGGAGGGCGGACGCCAGCAGATCCGCCTCGCGCTCCCCGCCTCCGCCGACGAGGGACGGCCCTGGCGGCAGCCGCTCGTGCTTCGCATGGCGATCCGCTGGGAGCCGATGCGCGCCGCGACGATGCGCCCGACGGAGCTCGCGCAGGCCGCCCTGCGGGCCTTCCGGCGCTCGCTGCTGGCCGCCGGCAGCCCCTCGTGAAGGGCATGCTCCGGGAGACCGTCACCTCGCCGGGCGCGTGGATCGCGGGCGCGGCCGGGTTCCTCGCCCGGGGTGGCGTCCTGATCCTCGCGCTGCCGATCCTGTCGCTCCCCACGCCGGTCGGCGTGACGCTGCTGATCCCGCCCGTCTCGGTCACGACGAGCGGGATCTCGTCGAGCCTCGTGCCGGAGCTGGTCGCCGTCGCCGCCGTGGCACTGCTGGCCGTGGTGGCGGCCCTCGTCCTCGGCGCGGTGGCGGACGCGCTGGCGTACGAGCGCACGATCGGTCGCGCGTCGCCCCCGGAGGGGGATTCGTCGGCGCTCACCGGCGGTCGGGCATCGCTCGCGCACACCGGCATCGCGGGCCTGGTCGGACGGCTCGTCGGCGTCGAGATCGTCGCGCTGGTCCCGACGCTCGCAGCCGCGATCGTGGCCGCCGACCGTCTCATCGCGGTCGGCCGCCAGGAATACCTCCTCCCGTCCTCGACCGCGATCCCCTACGTCGTGCGCGTCGTGCAGGGCGCGTGGCCCGAGGTCGTGGCGCTCGGGATCTGCCTCGTGGTCACCGACCTCCTGAATGCGCTGCTGTCCCGCGTCGTCCTGCGGCGAGCCGTCCCCCGCACGACCGGGATCGGCCGGCGCCGGCTCCCCGTCCCGTTGCGGATCGCGGCGACCTGGGCGGCGGCATGGCTCGTGACGGGCGCGTCGCTTCTCCCCGGCCTGGCGCTGATCGGGATCACGTGGCCGTGGGCCCGGGACGCGTACACGGCGACGATGTCGCAGGTCCCGCCGGCGCCCGTGGCCCTCCTCTCGGCGACCGTCGTGCTCGTCGCCGCCTGGCTCGCCGCGGCGTTCCTGACGGGCCTGGGATCTGCGATCCGCACGTTCCTGTGGACGTTTTGCACGATGCCGTAACGGGAGCGGCCGGGGCCCTCTGCTACACTCGGGCAGCTTCACCGGCCTTCCCAGGAGGCGACAGTCATCCAGATGTCCCAGATCCTCACGCCGATCGGGGACGCGATCAATTCGTTCCTGAGCGACTCCCACGTCCAGCTGCTCGGGCGCGCGATCGCCGTCTACATCGTGTTCGTCTGGCTCGCCTGCGCCTACTGGGCGTTCCGCGACGCCCAGTCGCGGACCGCAAACCCGATCGTTCCCTACCTCGCCGCCATCCTGATCATCCTCTTCACGCCGGTCCTGTTCCCCTTCGGCCTCCTGCTCTACCGCCTGCTCCGGCCCGGTGAGACGGTCGCGGAGGCGAACGAGCGCGCGATCGCGGAGGAGGCGATGCTCCGCGAGATCGAGGCGCAGCCGCACTGCGCGAACTGCGATCGCCGCGTCGAGGCGGAGTGGCTCGTCTGCCCCACCTGCCGGAACCAGCTTCGCCGCCTCTGCCCCTCGTGCAGCCGCCGCGTCGAACTCGACTGGAGCGTCTGCGCGTGGTGCGGGACCGACCTCGTCCCGCCGCCCGTCGCCGCCTCGCGACCGTCCGCCTCTGGTCGCCGCGGCGTGCGCGCCGGCGCCGGTGTCGCCGATGCGACCCAGGCCGCCATCGCGGGCGGATCGCTCGAATTCCGCGCGGACCAGCAGGCCGGACCGACGACGCTTCCGTGAGCGCCGGCCGGGAGCCCGGCTGGGGCCCGTTGCCTCCCGGCGATCCCGGCAGCACGCCTCGTCCCGCGCGAGGGCTGTACGCCGCCGCGTGGCTCCTCGCGTTCGCCGGCATCGTCCTGCTGACCGCGACGGCCGCGGCCCAGTCCGGCGGCGTCGCCGCGCCCGGGTCCGCGGGCCGCCTGGTCCTGTCCGTGGCCGCGTTCGGTGCGTTCGTGCTCGCGCTCGCGGCCGCGGCGGGGTATCAGCTCCGGTCGCGTGCCGCGCGCGCCGAGCCCGCGTACCGGGGCCCGTCCCCCCTGATCCTCCTCGCGCTCATCATCGTGGCGCTGTCGCTGGTGGCCGGGCTGATCGCGGCATCCGGTGCGCTGGCGCTCGGGTCGCAGCCGGCTGGCGCGCTCGCCGCCATCGTGCTGACCACGGCCGGGTACCTGGCGGGCATCTGGCTGTTCGTCGTGCGGCCGCACGTCATGGACTGGGCCTCGATGGGATGGCCGACCCGTCCCGGCGGCCTCGCGCGCATCCCGGCGGACGCCCTGACCGGGATCGCCGTGATCGTCCCCGCGTATTTCGTCATCCAGGTTTTCGCCGGCATCCTCGCCGTGCTGCTCGGCGCGCAGCTGCCCGACGTCGTGCCGACCCCCCAGACGGTGCCCGGGGCAGTCGAGACGGCCCTCGCCGCCGCGATCATCGCCCCGATCGGCGAGGAGGCGTTCTTCCGAGGCTTCTCGATGACCGCGTGGTGGCGGGACCTCGGGCTGCGCACCGCGCTCGTGCGGGCGAGCCTCTTCTTCGCCGCCGCGCACATCCTCAACGTGATCGGCTCGAACCCCGCCGACATCGTGCAGACCGCGGTCCTCCAGTTCGTGGTGATCCTGCCGGTCGGGTTCGTGCTCGGGTGGCTGTTCGCCCGGCGCGGGATCGTCGCCTCGATGGCCGGCCACATGACGTTCAACGCGATCTCCGTCGCGCTGCTGCTCTCCTCCACCTCGATCCGGCCCTGACGCGATCGCCCGGCCGGCCGGAAGTTGCCGGCAAGTCGGGGCGAAGCCGGCGATGAGCGGCGGGTCCTAGGATCGCGGCAGCTCCCGGGTCCGGATGGCGGAGGAATCGGCGGGCTCCGTCGTCCGGGTCCGGGGGCGCCACCGGCCACGCGACCACCGACCGCCCCGGCCGGCAGGCGACCTGCAGCCCCGCGGCGGCGGGCCCGGCGGCCGGCGGACGGACAGCCGCCAACCCGCCGCTGGAGGCTCCGATGACGCACGCGACGATCGGCCCGCGGCTCATCCGCGAGCTGCCCGCGGAGGAACGCCCGAGGGAGCGCCTCGCCGCGAGGGGACCGGGGGGCCTCACGGCGGCCGAGCTCATCGCGCTCGTCTGGGGGAGCGGCTCCGCCGGCCACGGCGCCGTCGACCTCGCGTCGGAGGCGCTCGCGAGACACGGCGGGCTCGCCGGCCTCTCCTCGGCGGGCCGCGTCGAGCTCGAGGCGCTGCCCGGGGTGGGTGCCGCCCGCGCCGCCCAGCTCGTCGCCGCGTTCGAGCTCGGGCGGCGCCTGCTCGCCGACTGGCCGACCGGCCGCGTCACGGTCCGCACGCCGCGCGACGTCGCGGACCGGCTGATCATGCAGATGGGCCGCCTCGAGCGCGAGGAGCTGCGGGTCGTGCTGCTCAACACGAAGAACCAGGTGCTCGGGATCGAGACGGTCTACCGGGGAAACGTGTCGACGGCCCTGGTGCGCGTCGGCGAGCTGTTCCGCGACGCGGTCCGGCAATCTGCCGCGGGCGTGATCCTCGTCCACAACCACCCGTCGGGAGACCCGACGCCGAGCCCGGACGACCTGCACCTCACCGCGGAGGCGATCGCGGCGGGCCGCCTGCTCGACGTGCCGGTGCTCGACCACCTGGTGATCGGGCACGACGCGTTCGTCAGCCTGCGCGACCGGGGCGTGGCGTTCGAGCGGCCGGGCGGCGATCGCTGACGGTCTGCGTGCGTGGGGCGGGGTCCCGGTGCGCAACGACCCGGTCAGTCGGACCGGATGCGTATACTCTCCGCGCACCCGCGCCGGTCGCCACGATCCACACACGGCGCGCCCGCCGTTCGCCCAGCACGACAACAGGCAGGTTCGCCACGAGCATGCTCGACGTCTTCTTCGGCCTCTTCTCCCGCGACATCGGGATCGATCTCGGTACCGCCAACACGCTCGTCCACGTCCGCGATCGCGGCATCGTCATCAGCGAGCCCAGCGTCGTCGCGCTCGACGTCCGCACCCGCAAGGTCCTCGCGATCGGTGCCGAGGCCAAGCGGATGGTCGGGCGGACGCCGGCCAACATCATCGCGATCCGGCCGCTCCGCGACGGCGTCATCAGCGACTTCGACGTGACCGGCGAGATGATCCGGTCGTTCGTGAACAAGGTGCACGACCGGGTCGGGCTGATCCCGCGGCCGCGCATGCTGCTCGGCGTGCCGTCCGGCGTGACCGAGGTCGAGAAGCGCGCCGTCCGCGACGCGGCGATGAACGCCGGGGCGCGGTGGGCGCGGCTGATCGAGGAGCCGATGGCGGCGGCGATCGGCGCGGGCCTGCCGGTCGGCGAGCCGTCGGGCAGCATGATCGTGGACATCGGCGGCGGCACCACCGAGGTCGCCGTCATCAGCCTGGGCGGCATCGTCACGAGCCGGAGCATCCGCATCGGCGGCGACGAGATGGACCAGGACATCGTCGGGTTCGGGCGGCGCGAGTACAACCTGCTGGTCGGCGAGCGGACGGCCGAGGACATCAAGATCGCCCTCGGTTCCGCCTATCCCGGCGAGTGGGACGAGCTGCGCGTCACGCTCCGCGGTCGCGACCTCCTGACCGGGCTGCCGCGCCAGGTCGAGGTCGGCGGCGAGCAGGTGCGCGAGGCGATCGAGGGATCCGTCCAGCAGATCGTCGACATCGTCAAGGACACGATCGAGGAGACGCCGCCCGAGCTGGTCGCCGACATCATGGACCAGGGGATCGTGCTGGCCGGCGGCGGCGCCCTGCTGCAGGGCCTCGACCGCCGGATCGCCGAGGCGACGCAGATGCCGGTGCACGTGGCCGACGACCCGCTGACGTGCGTCGCGCGGGGGACCGGCAAGGCCCTCGAGGAGCTCGACACGATGGAGCGCTCGCTGGTCCCCGACACGTACGTACGGCTGCCGCGCTGACGTCGGCATGTTCTCGACGCGCGCCGCCCGGCGGCGCGGGATCCTCTACGCGGTGCTCCTGGCGATCGGGTTCTTCCTGCTCGCCCTGGGCTCGACTGCGCCGATGCGCGACCTGCAGGTCGTCGTCGGCGACGTGCTGACGCCCTTCGAGGCGCCGCTGTCCGGCGCGACCCGGGCCGTGGAGGCGGTGGTCGGCACGCTCGGCGAGCTCGACCGACTGCAGGGCGAGAACCGCGCGCTCCGCCTGCAGAACCAGCAGCTGCAGGTCGAGAACCAGCAGCTGCAGGAGGTGAAGGTCGAGAACCAGAAGCTCACCGCGCTGCTCGGCGTGCAGAGCTCGCTCGGCCACCAGACGGTCGCCGCGACCGTCGTCAGCCGCGAGACCTCCGAGGACACGCGCGTGGTGACGATCGACGCAGGCACCGCCCGCGGCATCCAGCTCAACGACGTCGTGGTCGCCGACGGCGGCGCGCTGGTCGGGTCGGTCGTCACGGTCGGTTCGGATTTCAGCCGCGTGCTCCTGATCACCGACACGCGCTCGACCGTGATCGGGCTGATCGAGTCGAGCCGGGCGACCGGCGAGGTCATCGGCCAGCTCGGGGGCGCGCTCGTCATGCAGGACATCCCGTCGACCGAGCGGGTGGCGGACGGCGACACGGTCGTGACGGCGGGGATCGACCTCGGCAACGGGATCAAGTCGCCGTTCCCCAAGGGGCTCCTGATCGGCACCGTCGTCGACGTGCAGCGGGACCCCAACGCGGTCGTCCAGACCGCCTACATCGCGCCGGCCGTGAACCTCGACCTGCTCGAGTACGTGCTGGTCATCACCGACTACCACGGCGGGCTGACGCCCCTGCCGGCCGCCTCGGCCGCCCCGGCCGCCGGATCGCCGGGGCCGTCGGTGGTGTCGCTGCCGCTCCCCAGCCCTTCGCCGTAGCCGCGTCGTTCAGGCGCGGCGGCCGAGCACCTCCAGCCGCAGGCCGGCAGCCCGGACCGCCTGCCGATCGACCACGTTGCGCGTGTCGTACACGAGGTCGCCCTGCATCCGGGTCCGCAGCGCCGCCCAGTCGAGCGCGCGGAACTCCGCCCACTCGGTCGCGACGACCACGGCCGCGGCTCCTTCCGCGGCCTCGAGGGGACCGGCTGCCAGCTCGAGGAGCGGATCCGCCCGCCTTGCCGGCTCCCCCGCCCGGGGATCGAACCCGACGACGGACGCGCCAGCCGCACGCAGCTCCCGCGCCAGTGCCAGGGCCGGGGATTCGCGCACGTCGTCCGTGCCGGCCTTGAACGCGAGCCCCAGCAGCGCGACCCGCGCGCCGCCGAGCGGTCGCCCGAGCAGCGCGCCGAGACGGGCCACGACGGCCTGCTGGTGCGAGACGTTCGAGCGGCTGACCGCGTCGATCAGCGGCGTGGGGACGCCCAGCCGGCTCGAGAGCAGCGGCAGCGCCAGCGCCTGCTCGGGGAGGCAGGACCCGCCGATCCCCGGTCCCGCGCTCAGGAACGCCCTGCCGATGCGCTCGTCCATCCCCACCCCCGTGGTGACGAGGTCCACGTCGGCACCGACCGCATCGCAGACGCGGGCCAGCTCGTTCGCGAACGCGATCTTGGTCGCGAGGAACACGTTCGAGGCGAGCTTGATCAGGGCCACGGAGCGCGCGTCGGCGACGAGCGTCGGGGCGTTGAGGGGCGCGTACAGGTCCGCGACCGCCTGCGCCGCCTCGCGGTCCTCGGGCGAGAGCCAGCCGGCCACGACCCGGCTGGGCACCTCGAAGTCACGCAGTCCGGCGCCCTCGCGCATGAACTCGGGGTTCGTCACGACCGTGGCACAGGGCCCCCGCCCGCGGCGCGCGGCGACGAGACCCGCCAGGCGATCCGGCCCTTCGACCGGCAGGGTGGAGCGCACCGCGACGACGTGCTCCGGCGGCGCGCATGCCAGCAGCCCGGCCACGACGGCCTCGACCTGCCCCGTCGAGAGCGGCCCGGAGGCGTCGGTGGGCGTCCCCACGCAGACGATCGAGAACGCGGCACCGGTCGGCGGCTCCGGGTTGCCGGTGAACTCCAGGCGGCCGGCGGCCTTCTCGGCACGCAGCGCCTCCTCCAGGCCGGGCTCGAAGATCGGGGAGCGGCCTGCCGACAGCGCGGCGACGCGCGACGGATCGATGTCGGCGACGGTGACGTGGTGGCCGAGCCGGGCGAAGCCGACGGCCGTCACGAGCCCCACGGGCCCGGCGCCGACGAGGAAGAGGTGCACGGGCGACTCCTGATCCGGCAGAGTGAGCGACGAGGACGCGCTCGACGGACGTGATGTCCAGATGGTACGGGGAGCGGGCGGCCGCCTGCCCGGCCGGCCCGTGGCGGCACCGCGTCCCCGGCGGCGGCGCCCCGCTGCAGGGTGTCGCCCGCGATCGCCGGCCGGCCGACGCCTACGGGTTCGAGCGGGTCTGCCCGCCGTCCACGGGGATCAGCGTCCCGGTGACGTAGCTCGCCCGCGCCGACGCGAGGAACGCGACGACCGCCCCGAGCTCCGACGGCAGCCCGTACCGCCCGACCGGGATCGAGCGCACGTATTCCGCCCGGATCTCCTCCTCGGACCGCCCCGTGCGGGCGGCCGCGTCCGCGTCGAGCCGGCGGACGCGATCCGTCTCGATCCGGCCGGGGCCAACGGCGTTCACCAGGATCCCGTCCGGCGCCAGCTCGATCGAGAGCGTCTTCATGAGCCCCTGCACGGCCGAGCGGACCGAGTTGCTGGTGACCAGGTTGTCCACCGGCTGCTTCACGCTGCCGCTCTCGATGAAGACGATGCGACCGCCGCCGGCTCGTCGCACCCGCTCGTCCCGCAGGAACGGGATCGCGGCCCGGACGAGCCGAACGGCCGACAGGAACGTCAGGTCGACGGCCCGCCGCCAGTCGTCCTCCGTGATCGACTCGAACGGGCCGGGGACCGGCCCGCCGGCGTTGACCACCAGCACGTCGAGCCGGCCGAACCGGTCGACCGTCTCGCGCACGAGGCGGGCGCCCGTGTCGGGCAGGGCCAGGTCGCCGGCCGTCCACGCCAGCCGGCCGTGCGCCGCCGCGCGCGGACGTGGCGCCAGCCAGATGTCCGCGTCGTCGGCTGTCACGGGATCGAGCCCGGCGGGGGCGGCATCCTCGTCGATCCCGCGGGCGAGCTCGTCGGCCGCCCGGGCGAGCGCCGCCTCGTCGCGGGCGGAGAGCATGACGGACGCGCCCTCGCGGAGCAGCTCCAGGGCGGAGGCCCTGCCGAGCCCGCGGCTCGCACCGGGCACGAGCGCGACCCGTCCGTCCAGCCCGAGATCCATCGCATCCCCTCCTGTCGGCGTCGTCGGCATCGTGCCACGTCGCAGCGCACGGGGCGGCGCGGAGCGGCAGGGAGTGGCGCGGGGCGGTGCGTGCCGCCTCGTGCCGGCTGCGCCGATCGGGCCATGACGCGCGGGACCATCGCGCGATGGCCCCGCCCGGCGGCGCGGCGCACCCTGCGGAGACCGCCGGAGCCCGGGACACGTCGCCCGGCACCGTGACCCGCGTGGAGCCGCCATGCATCGCCGATCGTTTGCCATCGTCGTCGCCGCGGTCCTCGGTGCCGCCCTCCTCGGGCCGGCGCTCGCCGCCGCCCACCCCTCGTCCTCCGCCGCACGTGCCGCCACGCCCCCCAAGGTCGTCGTCGTCGTCGGGCCGGTGGGGTCGCTCACGGACAGCTTCCTGCAGTGGGGTGCCTCCATCGCGCAGGATGCCGCGGCGCAGGGCGCCCAGGTCGTCACCGTCTTCCATCCCGATGCCACGTGGGCCGCCGTCTCCGCCGCCGCGGTCGGCGCCAACGTCCTCGTGTACATCGGGCACGGGAACGGCTGGCCCTCGCCGTACACCTCGGTGCTGATGCCGGACCGCCAGGACGGGATGGGCCTCGACCCGGTGGCGGGCGCGTCGGACGGCAGCGTCCAGTACTACGGCGAGCTGTCGATGGAGACGCTGCACCTGGCGCCCGGTGCCCTCGTCATCCTCAACCACCTGTGCTACGCGAGCGGCAACAGCGAGCCCGGCAACCCCGAGCCGACGCCCGCGGTGGCGATCCAGCGTGTCGACGACTTCGCCGCGGGTTTCCTCGCCGGCGGCGCCTCCGCCGTCCTGGCCGTCGGGCTGCAGGATGCGGGCGAGTTCTTCCCCGGCCTCTTCGGCCCGCCCGAGACGCTCGACCAGCTGTTCATGTCGACCGGGGCGAACGGCACCGCGCCGATCACCGTGCCGTCGGTGCGGACCCCCGGCGCGCAGCTGCACCTGGACCCCGAGACGGCGACATCCGGCTTCTACCGCTCGATCGCCGGGAACCTGTCGACGCTCACGTCCGCCGTGATCGGAGCCGGCACCGCGTCGCTGCAGCCCGGCACCGTCGTGCAGCCGCCGGCGCCCGTCACGACCCCGTCCCCGGCGCCGGGCGCCACTCCGACACCGCCCGTGGTCGTCGCGCCGCTCGTCCAGCCGGGTCCCCCGGTGCTGACCTCGGTGACGGCTCCGGCCGTCTTCACCCCGAACGGGGACGGCGTCGGCGATACGCTGCCGATCGCGTACGACCTCTCTGCGCCGGCCACGCTGGCGGCGTCGGTCGTATCCGGTACCGGGCAGGTGGTCCGCTACATGGCGGTCCCCGTGGCCGCCGGAGCCGGCCGGATCACCTGGGACGGGACGAACGATGCCGGCGTGGTGGTCCCCGACGGGGCGTACGCCATCCGGCTGACCCCGGTCGGCCTGAACGGACTGGCCGGAGGCACGGTCCAGCTCTCGGCGCGTGTCCTGACCGCGATCAAGGGCGCCCGGGCGGTGCCGGCCGTCTTCTATCCCCTCGACCACGATGGCATCGCCGACCGGACGTCGCTCTCGATGACGCTGACACAGCCGGCCACCGTGACCTGGACGGTGGAGGACATGCACGGCCGGACCGTGCGGACCTTCTGGCGGGACCAGGTGTCCCCCGCCGGCACGTGGACCGCACCGTGGAACGGGACGGGCGACGGCGCCACGCCCGGCACGTATGTCGCGCTCCCCGCCGGCGAGTACCTCTCCGTGATCTCGGCGACGACGCCTGCCGGCACGATCCTCACGCGCACCGCCGTCTGGATGCTGCCGTTCCGTCTCGTGGCCGCGGCCGCCGCGAGCCCGGGGCAGACCGTCTCGGTCACGATCCTGTCTGCGGAGCCGCTCCGCGCGGCCCCGCGCCTGACGGTGATCCAGCCGGGGCTGTCGGCGTACGCGGTGACGGCGACGCGGACGTCGGCGAACGGGCTCGCCTTCCGGGCGGTCTTCCGGCTGCGGGCGGGCTCGGCAGGACCGGTCTCCCTCCGGGTGGCCGGGACCGAGCTGAGCGGCCGGTTCGTGACCGCCGCGACGTCGCTCGTGCTGCGATGATCGGCGCGCGGCCGGCCACCGCGCGTTGACCCGCCGCACCGCCCGAGCGTATGGTGCCGGGCAGCGGGCGAGAGGGAGGATCCGGGCGGTGCCTCACGGCGCGGCGATCCTCGTGGCGTGCCTGCTGGCGCTGCCGACGGCGCCGGCCGCCGATGCGGTAACGGCGCCGGCCGCGGATCCATTCGTCGTCCAAGCGTCGACCGCCGATGCGTCGTCCGCCGATCCGTCGATCGCCGATGCGTCGATCGCCGATGCGTCATCCGCCGCGTCGGTGCTCCCGGACCCGGCGAGCGTCGACGCGCCCGATCGGTCGTACCCGGACCCGGCGAGCGTCGAAGGGCCGAGCCAGCAGTACCGCGACGCGATGGCGCACGAGGCCGACCGCCTCTCGCTCGATCCGTTCCGGCCGGTGACGGTGGAGCTGGCCGGGGCGCCCGCCGGGGGCGCGACACCGGGCGAGGCATCCGGCACCGCGCGGCTCGCCGCTCGCACCGCGCCGCAGGCGGTCGTCCGATCGACCGGGCTCCGGCGCGAGGTCCTGGGGTTCCTGCCCTACTGGGAGCTCGGCACCGCGAACCTCACCCTGGACTGGTCCGTGCTCTCGACGATCGCCTACTTCGGGGTGACCGCCGGCGCGAACGGGACGCTCGTGTCCTCGGACGGCGGCTGGGCCGGCTGGCGGAGCGGCAACCTGACGGACGTCATCGACCAGGCGCACCGGCACGCCACCCGCGTCGTGCTGAGCGTCGAGCGGTTCGGCTGGACCACGAGCCAGCTGGCCGCGTCGGCCGCCCTGCTCGCGAGCCCGTCGGCCCGTGCGACGCTCGTCTCGCGCGTCGTGACGCAGGTCGTGTCGCGGGGCGTGGATGGCGTGAACCTCGACTTCGAGCCCATCCCCGGTGGCCAGGAGGCGAACTTCGTCGCGCTGGTCCGGCAGCTTCGGTCTGCGCTGGATGCGAAGCTTCCGGGGGCGTCGCTCACGGTCGACACGATGGCGAGCGCCGACGGGTACGACGTCGCCGGACTGACGGCCGACGGAGCCGCCGACGCCGTCTTCGTGATGGGCTACGACTTCCGGACCGCGAGCGCCCGGGCTGCCGGTTCGATCGACCCCTTGAACGGTCCCGCCTACGACCTGCAGGACACCGTCACGCGGTACCTCGGCCTCACCGACCCGTCGCACGTCATCCTCGGCATCCCGTACTACGGTCGCGCGTGGACGACGACGTCCTCCGCCCCGAACGCGCCGACCGTCCCCGACGGCCGGACGGTCGCCGTCGACTACACGGACGCGGCCGCGCTCGCGGCGCAGTACGGGCGACGGTGGGATCCCATCGAGCAGTCGCCGTTCGTCGTCTACCGGCGCACGCTGTGCACGGGCTGCGCGGCCGCCTGGCGCGAGCTCTACTACGACGACGCGCAGAGCCTCGGCCTGCGCTACGACCTCGCCAACCGGGCAGGTCTGCGCGGGGTCGGGATGTGGTCGCTCGGCAAGGACGGTGACGACCCGGTCCTGTATGCGGCGCTGACCAACAAGCTCGTCCGCGACACCACGCCTCCCCAGGCCGGCATCGTCGCACTGCCGGAGTCCGTCGACGATCCGTCGATTCCCGTGCGATGGGTCGCCCGCGACGACTGGTCCGGCGTCGTCCGCTACGACGTGCAGGTCTCCGTGGACGGCGAGCCGTGGACGGCGTGGCTCTCAGGCGTGACCGCGACCTCCGCGACGTGGACCGGCATGGCCGGCCACGGCTACGCGTTCCGGGTCCGGGCCGTCGACGGCCGGGGGAACGTCGGCGCGTGGGACGTCGACTCGACCTGGGAGCCGGTGCTGACGCTCGGGGACGGTGCATTCGCGACGGTGGAGGACGGACCGCTGAACGTCCGGTCCGCCCCGGGCACGACGGCGCGCGTGCTCGGACAACTGCAGGCGGGGGAGACCGTCGCGATCGCGGGCGGCGGCGTGCCGGCTGCCGACGGCTACACCTGGTACCGGGTCACCGCGCCCGTCGCGCAGTGGGCGCCCGTCGATCTCGTCCACACGGGCGTGTGGGTCGCGGGCACGGGGAACGGGCGGCAGTTCCTGCGTGCGCGGCAGGCGCCGAACGCGGTCACCGTCGACGCCGAGATCGGGAACCTCGCGTTCACGGCGCTGGATGCCCCCGGCGGCGTGGCGGCGGCGCTCCCGCCCGGGCAGCCGGTGGGCTTCTCGCCGAACAGCGACGGCCGGGCCGACGCCCTCCGGCTCGCGTACCACGTCCGGGACCCGCTCTCGTCGCTGCAGCTGCGCGTCTTCCGCGCGTCCGACCCGGCGCCGCTCGGGTCGGTCACGCTGCCCGGCACCGCGACCGGCGACCAGGCGTTCGACTGGGATGGGACGCTGGATGGGCGGCCCGTGGCCGACGGGCAGGTCCTGCTGCAGCTCGTGGGGCAGGTCGGTGCGAAGACGTACTGCGCGCCCGGGTGCGACCTGCGGGCCGCCCCCATCCGCGCGGCCGCGACCGTCGTCGTCGACACGAGCCCGCCGCCGGCGGCGGTGCCCGTGCTCTCGTCCGCGGCGTTCTCGCCCAACGGCGACGGGTCCCGGGACGAGGTCGCGCTGACGGCCGCCGGCGGCGCCGGAGTCGCGGCCTGGACCATCTCGGTGGTGGCGGCGGGCGCGGACGGGCAGGGCGACGCCGCCGGGGGTGGCGGCACGACCCCGGATGCGCCGCCGGAAACCGCAGCAGGAGGCGCCGCTCCCGTCCGTTCGTGGAGCGGCACCGGCCCGGACGCCGCGGCGACCTGGGACGGCACCGCTGCCGACGGCGCCAGCGTGCCCGACGGCACGTACCGCATCGTCGTCACGATGCTGGACGGATTCGGCAACGCGGCAGCGGCGGACGCGGTCGTGGTCGTGGACACGGTCCCGGTGACGGGCACGTTCGCGGTCCGCGCCGCCGGCACGGCGGCGTCCACGCCGGTGGTGCTGAGCCCGGACGGCGACGGCATCGCCGATCGCGTGTCGCTCGCCTGGACGGCGTCGAAGGCGGTCGGCGGCACGCTCCACGTGCTCTCCGGGACGGCGGTCCGCTGGAGCGTGGGCGTGCCGGCGGCGTCGGGCGGCGGCGCGACCTGGAATGGCCTCGACCGGGCAGGCAGGCCCGTCCCGGACGGCCGGTACACGGTCGTCCTGTCGCTCCTGGACGCGGCGGGCAACCCCTTCACGCGGCGCGTTCCCCTGCTCGTGGACCGCCTGGTCCGATCGCCGGTCGTCTCGCCCAACCGCTTCTATCCGCAGGACCGGGACGCGCGGGCGGCGACGACCCGCGTCGGATTCGTGCTGACCCGTCCCGGGACCACGACGCTGCGCGTGCTCGACCCGGCCGGGCACGTCGTGCGCACGGCATGGTCGGCACGCCGGCTGGCCGCCGGGACCTGGGCGTGGGTGTTCGACGGACGCGACGATGCCGGCGGCTGGCTGCCGCAGGACGACTACACGGTCCAGCTCGTGGCGTCCGACGCCGTCGGGCGCGTCGTCGTGACCCGGCCCGTCGCGGTTGCCGCCTTCCTCGTGCGCACCGCCGTCGTCGTCGAGGCCGGCCGGGCCCGGCTCGTCGTCGACGCGTGGACGTCCGAGCCGCTGCGCTCCCGGCCGTCGATCGCCCTCGTGCTCGCCGACGGGACGGCGGTGCCGGGCACGGCGGTCGTCGCCGGTACGGGGCACGAGCGCGCGACGTTCGCCGGTCTCTCCACCGGCGGCACCGGGACGCTCGTTGTCACGGCCGTCGACGCGGGGGGCCGCACCAACCGGTACGCCCGGGCCGTCGCGTTCGCCTGACTGGCTTCCCGCGCCTCCGCCCGTCGCTACACTGGCGCGATGGAACCCCGCGAGCCGCATCCTGCGTCCGACGACACGTGGGTGATCGTCCCGACCTACAACGAATCGGAGAACCTGCCCGGGATCGCGGCCGCGATCCTCGAACGCCTGCCCGGCGCGACGCTCCTGGTGGTGGACGACGCATCGCCCGACGGCACCGGCGAGCTGGCGGATCGCCTGGCGGCCGACGATGCGCGGGTGCGCGTGCTGCACCGTCCGGGGAAGCAGGGGCTCGGGCGCGCCTACATCGACGGGTTCCGCGTCGCGCTCGACGGCGGCGCGTCGCGGATCGTGCAGATGGACGCCGACTGGTCGCACGATCCCGGCTACCTGCCGGCCCTGCTCGCGCCGCTCGACGGCGGCGCGTCGCTGGTCATCGGGTCGCGGTACGTCAGGGGCGGCGGCGTGCGGGACTGGGGCGTCCTGCGCCGGCTCATCTCCAGGGGCGGTTCGCTCTTCGCCCGCCTCGTGCTCGGCCTCCCCGTGCACGATCTGACGGGCGGGTTCAAGGCCTGGCGGCGCGATCTGCTCGCGTCGATCCCGTGGCAGGCCGTGCATGCCGGTGGCTACGTCTTCCAGATCGAGACGACGTACCTGGCGACGCGCCTCGGCGCGCGTGTCGCCGAGGTCCCCATCGTGTTCCCGGACCGCCGCATCGGCGTGAGCAAGATGTCGAGGCGCATCGTGGCGGAGGCGCTGCTCGTGGTCCTGACCCTCCGCTGGGACGAGCTCCGCGGCCGTCGCGCCGTGGCCGCGATGGGGAGCGCGCCCGCCGCTCCCGCCGCGCCGCCCGCCTCGCCCGTGCCCGGATCTCCGGCGGCGCCGGCCGCAGCCGGCGCGATCGCCGAGCCCGGCATGGCGACCGACACGGCAGCGTCCGGGATCGATCGCGGGTCCGCCTGATGCGCGAGCTCGTGGGTGTCGAGCCGCCCGCACCCGTCCCGCCCTCGCCGGCGCGCGTCGTCGTCGACCTGCGGCCGCTCCAGGAGCCCGAGCGGACGCCGACCACCGCCGCGTACCTGCGCAGCCTGCTCCGCGCCTTCGCCGCCGACCCGCTCCCCGGGGAGTCGTTCGTGCCCGTGCTGCGGCTCCTGCGCCCCGATCCGACGCGCGAGCCGGGGCTGGAGGGCCTGCCGGTGGAGGCCAGGCGCCGGGTCCTCCC
>JAJYGK010000135.1 GCA_021790715.1 Chloroflexota bacterium | reverse complement strand
GGCGCCGCGGCGGTCACGCCGTAGCGCTCCTCGAACTTCTTGATGAAGTCCGACAGCTCGAGGACGGTCATGCCGTCGATCGCCTCGAGGATCTGCTCCTGGGTCAGTGCCATCTGGGTGTGCTCTCCGTTCTCTGCTGGAAATGCGTCCGTGCGCCCGGCGGCCGGGATCGTCGTCCCGCGCGCTGCCGGGTCGCGGTGCGTCAGGCGCCCTCGCCGCCGGCCCGCTGGTCCCGGAGCTGCGCGAGCGCGTAGCCCAGGTTCCGGAGCGGCGCGGCGAGGAGGCCGGCCATGGTCGTCATCGGCGACGCGACCGCGCCGGCGAGCTGCCCGAGCAGCTGCTCCCGGCCGGGAAGCGTCGACAGCCGCGTGACCTCGTCCGCCTCGATGCGACGCTGCCCCAGCACCGCCCCGCGCACCTTCATCGCGCGGTACGGGCGGATCGCATCGAGCAGCGCCCTCGCGATCGCCACCTCGTCGCCGGAACCCATGGCGATCGCGGTCGGACCGTCGAGGAGCGGCCCGAGCTCGGACCTCCCCGCCTGGTCGGCCGCGATCTTCGCCAGCCGGTTCTTGACGACGCGGTAGGTCACGCCCTGCGGGCGCAGGTTCCTGCGGATCGACGCGAGGTCGGCGACGGTGAGGCCACGGTAGTCGGTGACGATCGACGCGGACGCGCCCGAGAACTCCTCGGTGAGCGCCGCGACCGTCGCCCGCTTGGCCTCGGTGGGCATGGGCCCTCCTTTCCTGTCGGACGCCTGGCACCCAGGCGCCCCTGCGTTCGTTCCGCGAGGGGCGCACGTGCGGGCAGAGGACCCGAACGGTGAGCTCGCCTCGGCGTGCCCGCGTCCTCCCGGCTCGCGCCGGCAGGTGCCGCGATTTCAGCCGCCCCTCCCGGGGCGGACACCCGCTGTCTGCGGCGGAACGTCTTCGATTGACGCGGCGCCCGGCAGTGCGTCAGGCACTGCCCGCGTCGCTCGTGTGTTCGGCCGCAGGTGCCGGCGACGGCACGGGCGGCGATCCGGCCGCGACCGGCGGCCGTGCGGCGGACCCCCTCCGGGGCCCGGTCAGGCCTGCGCGGCGGCCGCCAGCAGCGCGGGCACGTCCACGCGGATGCCGGGGCCCATCGTGGACGCCACCGTGAGGCCGCGGAAGTACTGGCCCTTGGCCGCCGACGGCTTGGCGCGGTTGACGGCATCGACGAGGGTGGCCAGGTTCTCGACGAGCTGCTCGTCGGCGAACGAGGTCTTGCCGAAGCGGGCGTGGATGATGCCGCCCTTGTCCACCTTGAACTCGACCCGCCCGGCCTTGACCTCGCGGATCGCGCGGGTGAGGTCGAACGTGATCGTGCCCGACTTCGGGTTCGGCATCAGGCCGCGCCGGCCGAGGATCTTCCCGAGCCGGCCCACCATGCCCATCATGTCGGGCGTCGCGAGCGCGACGTCGAACTCGAGCCAGCCGGACTCGATGCGCTTGACGAGATCCTCGCCGCCCACGATGTCGGCGCCGGCGTCGGTCGCCTCGCGCGCCTTCTCGCCCTGGGCGAAGACGAGCACGCGGACCTGGCGGCCCGTGCCGTGCGGCAGGACGACCGTCCCCCGCACCATCTGGTCGGCGTGGCGGGGGTCGACCCCGAGGCGGATGTGCACCTCGGTCGTGGCGTCGAAGTTGACCTTCGAGGTCTCCTTCAGGAGCGCCGCAGCCTCGGCCGGCGGGTAGACGCGCTCGCGCTCGACGAGCTTCGCCGCCTCCTGGTACTTCTTGCCGTGACTCGCCATGTGTCTCCCTTCTCGGCCGCCGTGGCGGCCTCCCCTCTCGACGCGGGGTGCACGGACCGGACGGGGTTCCGCGCGGGTGCCTCCGGTCGGGGCGCCGGCGCTGCGGGCGCCGTCAGGAGACGACGTCGATGCCCATCGATCGGGCGGTCCCCTCGATCATCCGCGCCGCGGCATCGAGGTCGGTCGCGTTGAGGTCGGCCAGCTTCGTCTGGGCGATCTCCCGGACCTGCGCCCTGGTGACCGTCCCGACGGCGGCACGCCCGGCGGTCGCCGAGCCGTGCTCGACGCCGGCCGCCTTGCGGAGCAGGTCCGCCGCGGGAGGCGTCTTGAGCACGAACGTGAACGAGCGATCCTCGTAGACGGTGATCTGGGCGGGGATGACCTGCCCGACCTGCCCCGAGGTCTTCTCGTTGTAGGACTTGCAGAACTCGACGACGTTGATGTGGGGGCCGAGCGCAGTCCCGACCGGCGGCGCGGGTGTCGCCTTGCCGGCCGGCAGCTGCAGCGTCAGCACCACGCGGATCTTCTTGGCCACGAACTCGCTGCCTCCGGACTAGAGCTTCTCGACCTGGAGGAAGTCGAGCTCGACCGGCGTCTCGCGGCCGAAGATGCTGACGAGCACCTTGACCTTGTTCCGCTCGGGATTCACCTCGTCGACCGTGCCGATGAACTCGGCGAAGGGGCCGTCCGTGACACGGACGCTCTGGCCCTTCGTGAACGCCACACGGTACTTGGGCGCCTCCACGCCCATCTGCCGCAGGATCTGCTTGACCTCGTGCTCGTCGAGCGGCACGGGCTCGCTCCGGGTGCCGGGGATGTTCCCGCCGCCCACGAAGCTCGTCACGCCCGGCGTGTTCCGCACGACGAACCAGGATTCGGCGTCCAGGATCATCTCCACCAGGACGTAGCCCGGGTAGACCTTCCGCTGGACGGTGTGACGCTGGCCCTGCCGGATCTCGATCTCGTCCTCCATGGGCACGAGGACCTGGAAGATCCTGTCGTCCATCCCCATGGATTCGATGCGGTGCTCGAGGTTCGCCTTGACCTTGTTCTCGTAGCCCGAGTACGTGTGGATGACGTACCAGTGCTTCTCGGGTCGGACGGCAGCGTCGGGCATGGACATGGTCACGCGGTCAGGAACTGGACGACCTGCGCGAACAGGACGTCGAACACGGTGATGTAGATGCCGATGGCGGCACTGATCACCAGCACGAGCACGGTGAGGTTCCGCGTCTGCTCGCGCGTGGGCCAGTTCACCTTCTTCAGTTCCGACCACGCCTCATTGATGAAGCGGCGGATGCGATCCACGGGTGGAAGTGTTCCTCTCGTTCTGGGTGGCGGTGGCAGGCGCGGCCGGACTCGAACCGACAACCACTGGTTTTGGAGACCAGAGCTCTACCAATTGAGCTACGCGCCTGTGCTGGACCTCCCTACTTCGCCTCGCGGTGCGTCGTGTGCCGGCGGCACCGCGGGCAGTACTTGCGGAGCTCGATGCGCCCCGGATCGTTCTTCTTGTTCTTCTCCGTCGTGTACGTTCGCTCGCGGCACTCCGTGCACGCCAGCTGGATGACCGGACGGTTCTCGACCTTCGCCATGCCCTACTCCGTGATGCTGGTGATCGCGCCGGCGC
>JAJYGK010000059.1 GCA_021790715.1 Chloroflexota bacterium | reverse complement strand
GACGCCGACGCCGCCCTCGGATCCTTCCGACACGATCGGCGCGTCGTGGACGGCCGGCGGGCTCATGCTCGCGGCGACGGGACGCGTCTATTTCGTGATGGGCAACCAGGGCTGGATCTGCTCGGGATCGGTGATCACCGACCACGACACGGGGCAGTCCATCGTCCTCACCGCGGGCCACTGCGTCGTCGACGAGAAGACCGGCAAGTTCGCCACCGACTGGATGTTCATCCCGGCGTTCGACACGCACCCCACCTACACCTGCGCCGACACGGCGTACGGCTGCTGGGTCGCCGACGCCCTGTACGCCGACCAGGAGTTCGCGACGGCCAGGCGGTTCAACACGACCGCCGTGCAGCACGACTGGGGCTTCGCGGTCGTGGGCGGGGGCGGGAAGACGGCGACTGACGAGTTGCAGCTCGACGGGACCGTCGAAAGCCTCGGGATCGAGTACGGCGGGAAGTACTCCGGCGAGAAGATGAGCGCGTTCGGCTACCCCGCCGCGGCCCCGTACGGCGGCAGCGATCTCGTCTACTGCCGCGGAACCGTCGGCACGGACCCCGGCACGGCCGACACGACGTGGTCGCTGCCGTGCGACATGACGGGCGGCTCGTCGGGGGGCCCGTGGGTTCAGGCCGAGAACACGTCGACGTACGGCAATGCCGTCGTCGGCTCGCTGAACTCGTACGGCTACACCAGCGTGACGTACATGTACGGCCCGATGTTCAACCAGGAGACGAGGGACGCGTTCGACTCGGCGGACTCCGGCACCCTCCTGCCCGGGGTGGTGAGCAGCGTGCCGTGACGGTCGCGCCGCATCGGCCCGCCGACCGGGCCGCGTCCGCCCGGTCCCGGCCCCCCGGGGCGTGGAAGGCCGTGCGGCGCGGTTCCCGGGCCGTCCGCCTCTTGCCGTCAGGGGGATGACGGCACGTAATTGACTCGGCGCCGCGATGATCGGGGGGCAAGCGACCGCAGGCGGATCCGCGACACGGCCGGAGCTGGCCGCGCGGGTCGCCCGTGCCGGCCCCGCAGCCCCTGCTTCCTTCTCGCGCCTCTCCCGACTGACCACCCGTCGGCTCCTCCTCCGCGCTGCGACGCCGGCCGACCTGGGGATGCTGGCGGTTGCCTTCGCCGCCGAACGACCTTGCGGGGGCGGAACCCCCGGATCCGCGCAGCGGTGGCGCATCGACGCGGCGGCCGTCCACCGCTGCGCGAGCGACCCGACGAACGGTCACCGGCACGTGCTCGCGATCGAGGAACGCGCGACGGGAGCGCCGGTCGGCCTCGCCGAGGTCCTCGTGCCGGCCGCGGATGGAGTGCCCTGGATCGGCCTGCTCGCCATCGTGCCCGCGCGACGGAATCACGGGCTCGGCGGCGAGGCGGCGGACGGGATCGCGCGCGACCTCGCCGGCCGCGGATGGGGCGCGGTCAGGCTGAGCGTCGACATCGCGAACGTTGACGCCCTCCGGTTCTGGAAGCGGCGGGGATATCACGAGATCCGCGACGCCTGGCGGCGCCACGACGGGCTGGTTCCCGAGTCGCGCATCCTCTCGATGACGCTTCCGCGCCCGGACCGAACCGGACGCGCCGATCCCCCGGCGCGTCCACCCGTGCCGGAGGATCATGGGGGCATGTCCGTCCCGCGCGTGCCCTCCTCCCTCCCTTCCGGGGAGGTCGTCCCCATGGACGCGTCCCACCTGGAGGCGGCGGCCGCGCTGGTCGTCGCCGGATACCGCGGCCTGCTCCGTCGCCGGCCGGCCATGCCGGAGCGATGGGGACGTCCCGAGTCGATCCGGACACTCCTCGGCAGCCTGCTCGAGTGCGGATCCGCGCTCGCGCTCGTCCACGACGGGCGACTGACGGCCTTCCTGGGCGCGGTCGACGTCGACGACGCCCGCGGGGCCTGGACCTACACCCCCGAATGGGCGCACGGCTCCGGCGAGGCCGGGCGCATCGGCGCGTACCACGCGCTCTACGCCGCGCACGCGGAACGGTCGATCGGCCGCGGACGGCGGACGCACGGCATCAGCGTGTTCGACGGAGACGCCGGCGCGACCGAGGCGCTGGCGCGGCTCGGATTCGGCCTCGTCGTCGTGGACGCGATCCGCGACCTCTCCCCCGTCCGTCCGGCACCCGCCGCGAGGCGGATACGCGTGCGACGGGGCGTGCCGGCAGACATCGACGCGGTCGTGGAGCTCGACGATGCGCTCTGGCGGTATCTCGCCGGGCCGCCGATCTTCGCGGCGGTGCAGGGCGGCGACGACCGCGCGGAGCTGCTGGCCCGGCTGGAGGATGTGGCGACGGCGACGCTCCTGGCGGAGGAATCGGGGCGGGTCGTGGCGTACCTGCGCATCGGACCCTCCCGGGACAACGCGTGCACCGTCGTGCGCGACCCGGCGACGGCGTGCATCGACGCCGCGTTCACCCTCGACGAGTGGCGGCGCCACGACGTCGCGACCTTGCTGCTGGACGCCGCGCTGCGGTGGGCGCGCGACGCCGGCTACGCACGATGCTCCGTGGACTTCGAGACGGCGAACGCCAGTGGCCGCGGCTTCTGGCTGGGGCGGGGGTTCCGCCCGGTGGTCGTCTCCTCGATGCGGACCGTGCTCGCGCCGCCTGCCTGACGGGCGCCAGCCCGGCGCCGGCTGACCGCCCGACGCCGTCTACCTGACGCCGCGGATCGGCTGCACCAGGACCGCACCGAGGAGCGTGACGATCGCGGTCAGGAAGTAGAGCGACGGGTAGCCGCCCATGCCCGCGATGACCGGTCCCGCCATCGCGGGGCCGAGGACCTGCGGCAGCGAGTTCGCGATGTTGATCACGCCGAGGTCCCTGGCCCGATCGGAGGCGGACGGGAGGACCTGCGTGATCAGCGCCTGGTCGACCGCCAGGTAGGTGCCGTAGCCGGCGCCCATGACGGCCGCCGCGACGATCGCCGCCTCCCACGTCTGGCTGACCGCCAGCACGAGCGCGCCCACCGCCATCACGGCCGTGGCGGCCATGACGAACGCCTTGCGGCGCCGAAACCGGTCGGAGAGCATGCCGCCGACGATCGCGGTCACGAGCAGGCAGGCCGTGTAGATCAGGATCAGGATCAGCAGCGCGTCGTCCGCGCTCCCGCCGTAGCGCTGCTGGTAGTGGACGGCGTCCTTCAGGAAGTAGAGCAGGTAGAGCGTCCCGAGCGAGTTGCCCAGGCCGACGAGGAAGCGCGTGAGCCACGCCCACCCGAAGTCGGGGTGACGCCGCGGGCTGACCCAGAAGCCGGCGAGGAACGCGCGCCACGAGAACGCGGGGCGGAACGCACGGGGCAGCGGCGGGTCGGCCACGAGGAACACCAGGGGGATCGCGGCCACGACCAGGAACGCCGCGACGGCCGCGTAGCCGGCGACCACACCGCTGACGAGCGTCGTCACGAGC
>JAJYGK010000134.1 GCA_021790715.1 Chloroflexota bacterium | reverse complement strand
CCGGGTCGCGCCCTGGAAGTCGTCGGTCTCCGCCCGGGTGTCGCCCATGAAGGCGCCCGAGACGCGGCCGAGCGCCTCGTTTTCGCCGAGCAGCGTGCTCGTGTGCACCGCGGCCGGGATGTCCGATGGCAGGAGCACGCGGACCTCGCCGATCGCCGCGCCGACGTGGATCCGGGTCTCTCCCTCGGGGAACGAGGCCCCGGTGAGGTCCAGCCGCACTTCGCCGATGAACGTCTCGATATCCATCGGTCCGGCCTGGAACGGCCCCGCCATCTCGATCTCGCCGAGGAACCGACGCTCCCGGATCGCACCCGACGCCCACGCCGAGCCAGGCGCTCCCGGCGTCCCCCAGGCAGGCGCAGACCCGTCCCCCGCCTGTCCCTGCCCATTCGGAGCCGCCGTCCAGGGGCTCGCCGCCGGGCCCCATCCGCCGGCCGGAGGTTCGGAGGCGTCCCATCCGGCGGGAGGCGACGTGCGGCGCCGGCGGCCGGCGTCCCAGACGAGCCACAGCCCGAACGCGACGATCAGCAGCGGCCAGATCCAGCCGAGGGCCTGCGAGAGGCCGGCATCCGCGCCGAGCGTTCCCAGCAGCACGAGGACGCCGACGACCATCAGCGCGAGTCCGATGATTTCTCCGCTCGACCGCATGCCGGAATGCTACCCGGCCCGGTGGGCCGCGTCAGAGTCCGCCGGCATGCGGCGCGCGGGTCGTGGGGCCCGGCGCGCGGCGAAGGCGTCCCTCCCGGGGTCAGATCCGCTCGAAGCGCGCCTGGAAGAAGCGCAGATACTTCGGCTCGTAGGTCATGCGCAGCCCGCGCACCTCGTCGCGCTTCGCGTACAGCTCGGCCACCGACTCCCACGTCACGTCCATGTGCGCCTGCGTGTAGACGCGTCGCGGCAGCGTCAGCCGCACGAGCTCGAGCTTCGGGTAGTTGTGGTCGCCGGTCTTCGGGTTGCGGCCCGCGGAGACGATGCCGCGCTCCATCGACCGCACGCCGGAGTCCATGTACAGCTCGGCGGCGAGGGTCTGCGCGGGGAACTCGCCCTGGGGGATCTGCGGGTAGAAGCGCTTCGCATCGAGGAAGATCGCGTGTCCGCCGATGGGCAGCACGATCGGCACGTCCTCGTCGACGAGGTGGCGGCCGAGGTACTCGACCTGCCCGATGCGGGCGCGGATGTGGTCCTCCTGCACCGACTCCTCGATCCCGCGCGCCATCGCCTCCATGTCGCGGCCGGCCATGCCGCCGTAGGTGTGGAGCCCCTCGTAGACGACGACCATGTTCCGGGCCTCGTCGAACAGGTCGTCGTCGTTCATGGCGAGCCAGCCGCCGATGTTGACGAGCGCGTCCTTCTTGCCGCTCATCGTGCAGCCGTCGGTGAGCGAGCAGAACTGGAGCAGGATCTCGGCGACCGACTTCTCCGACCAGCCGGGCTCGCGCACCTTGATGAAATAGGCGTTCTCGACGGCGCGCGTCGCATCGAGGATCACGCGGATCCCCATCGAGCGGCAGTACTCGCTCACCGCGCGCATGTTCTCCATCGAGATCGGCTGCCCGCCGGCCATGTTCACGGTCGCGGCGACCGAGACGTAGGGCACGCGCTCGGCGCCGACCTGGTCGACCAGGCGCCGCAGCTTGTCGAGGTCGACGTTCCCCTTGAACGGATGCGTCGAGGTCGGGTCGTGCGCCTCGTCGACGATGACGTCGTGGAACGTGCCGCCGGCGAGCTCCTGGTGCAGCCGGGTGGTCGTGAAGTACATGTTGCCGGGGACGTGGTCGCCGGCCTTGACCAGGACCTGGCTCAGGATGTGCTCCGCGCCGCGACCCTGGTGCGTGGGCACGAGATGGCGGTACCCGTAGTAGGTCCGGACCGCGTCCTCGAGGTGGTAGAAGTTGCGGCTGCCCGCGTACGCCTCGTCGCCCAGCATCATGCCGGCCCACTGGTAGTCGGACATCGCCGACGTCCCGGAGTCGGTGAGCAGGTCGATGAAGACGTCCTCGCTGCGCAGCAGGAACGTGTTGTAGCCCGCCTCCTCCATGGCCCGTGCCCGCTCGGCCCGTCCGAGCAGATGGATGGGCTCGACCACCTTGATCCGGAACGGCTCCGCCCACGACCGGTGCCTCGGCATGCGCCGGCCCCCGGGGCGCGGCTCGAGCATCGGATCGACGGAATCGGTGGTGGCCACGGCTGACCTCCTGCGGATCCTGGCGCGCGTGCGCCGACGGCAGGCATCCTAGCGCCGCGGGATGGCGGCGGCCGGGGATGGGCGCGGTTGCCGCCCGTGCGCGGATGCGGCCGCGCGGCAGGGCCCGGCCGGTGACGCCGGCCCGACGGCGGCCGGGGAGGCACGACCGACGCGCGCTACCGACGCGCGCCGCCCTCGACCTGGCGCTCGAGCTGCTCGCCCAGCTCCTCGGTGCGGCGGAACGCGGCCCACACGGCCTCCGACAGCACGGTCCGCAGCCGTCCCGATTCGAGCTCGTGGAGGGCGGCGGCGCTCGTGCCGCCCGGCGAGGTGACCATGTTCCGCAGCTCCGCGGGATGCATCCCGCTCGACTTCGCGAACAGCGTGCTGCCCTCGAGCGTCTCGATCACGAGGTCGTGGGCGATGTGCCGCGGAAATCCCAGGTGCACGGCGGCGTCGATGAGCGCCTCCATGACGAGGAACACGTAGGTCGGGCCCGTTCCGCTGACGGCGGTGGCCATCGCCACCATCCGCTCGTCGTCGACCGACAGCTCGGCCCCGAGTGCGGCGAGCAGGGTCGCGGCGTCCTCCCGCTGCTCCGGCGTCACCTCGGGCGTGGCGTACCAGACCGTCATCCCCTTGCCCAGCCGGGCCGGCGTGTTGGGCATGCTCCGCACCACGGCGCGGTGGCGGAGCACCGTCGTCAGGGCCGTCGTGGTCGCGCCGGCGATGATGCTGATCACCAGCTGCCCGTCGCGCAGGTTCCCGGCCAGGTCGCGCCCGACGCGGGTCAGCATCTGCGGCTTGATGCCGAGGACGACCAGGTCGGCGCCCGCCACCGCCTCGACGTTCGACGCGCAGACGTGGATGCCGTAGTCGCGCTCCAGCTGCGCGCGACGGTCGGCGCGGGGATGGCTGGCGACGATCCGGCCGGGCTCGATCTGGTGCCCGCGGAGGAGACCGGCGATCATGGCCTCCGCCATGACGCCCGAGCCGACGGTCGCGATCGTGCGGGTGGCGAGCGATGACATGGGGCGGAGTATCGCAGATCGGGACGAATGGCCACGCGCGGGATTCGTGCGGACGAGGCGGGACGCGCCACGCGCGGCGCGGGACCGAGCCGCGTGGCGTGCCGGATGACCTCCGCCGGCCGGCTCCGGCCGCCGGCGCGGCGGCCCGGGTCACGCGTCGCGGAGCGGGATCCACGCCTCCGTCGGCGCCTGGTCCACGAACCCGCCGGGGTCGAACAGCTCGGCGAGCAGCGCGA
>JAJYGK010000028.1 GCA_021790715.1 Chloroflexota bacterium | reverse complement strand
GGCCCGGCCGCGGCGGATCCGGCGGTCGCGGGCCCGGCCACGGCAGGAGGCGGAACCGGTCCATCCCGCCGTCGCTCGACCGCCCCGACCAGCGACGTCTCGTAGGGCGCTTCGATCACGCCGAGCTCGGTGACGAAGCCCCGCACCAGCGATCCGGGCGTCACGTCGAGGACCGGGTTGTGGAACGCGCTCTCGCGGGGCGCGGCGCGCCAGCCGTGCAGGTCGGCGAGCTCCTCGACCGGCCGCTCCTCCTCGAGGAGACTCCAGCCGTCCGCGGCCTCGAGATCGACCGCGGCGAGCGGGGCGCAGACGTAGAGCGGCACGTCGTGGCGGGCCGCGACGGCCGCGAGCGGGTACGTGCCCACGCTCGCCGAGACGTCGCCGTTCCGCGCGATGCGCTCGGCCGTGACCAGGATCGCGTCGACACGCCCGCGCGCGAGCACGGCCGCCACGGCGGCATCGGCGATGACGGTGTGGCGGACGTCGACCCGGGCGAGCTCGAGCGCGACCAGGCGCGCGCCGTCGAGCCCGGGACGGCCCTCCGGCACCCACGCGTGCACGGCGCGGCCCTCGACGCGCAGACGCTGGATCACCTCCAGCGCCGTGCCGAGCGTGCCGCCCCCGAGGGTGCCGACCGGGCCGTGGAGCAGGACCTGCAGGTACCGCTCGGCGGGGACCGGCATCCGCGCCGCTCCCTCCCGCCCGAGCGCGGCGTGGTCCAGCATCGCCTCCTCGACGATCGCCGCCGCCTCCGCCCGGAGCGCCTCCGCCGTCACGTCCCCAGGGGCGTCCTCTCCGACGCGCTGCCAGGCCGCCATCATCCGGTCGAGGGCCGCCTCCATCGGGCGGGATGCCGGCCGCGACGAGCGCAGCGCGTTGATCGTGCCGTGCAGGGTCGCTGTCCGGATGAACGGCGTGGAGGCCCGGACGCGCTCGGCAGCGACCAGCGTGCCGTAGGTCGCCACCTGCGCGAGGACCGGGCCGCCGGCCACCATCCGGTCGCGGATGCAGGCCGCGACCTCGGCGCCCGTGTTGCAGGTCACCTCGACGAGCTCGTCGGGCAGGCGACGCTGGTCGACGAGCATGAGCTGGCCGTCGCGATACCGGTAGGGCGGCACGAGCTGCACCGGCGCGGCGGGCGCCGGGGGATCGTCGAACCCGAGGAGCTGCGAGATGGGGTCGCCCGACGCACCACCGCCGAGCAGTTGGCCGGTGGCCGCGAGCGGGCCCCGCTGCAGCGCCGCCGCGGCGCCGACGAGCTGCGCCGCGGCCTGGACTGCCTCGCGGCCGAAGGAACGGAAGAAGGTGCGCCGTCCGAGATCCGGGACGGGGCCGGGGGCTGCGCCCGGCGCCCCGGACGAGGTGGCGGGTGGTGCGCCCGCGCCGCCCGCGCCGCCCGCGCCGCCCGCGCCCGGAGTCTCCGGCGATTCCGGCCGCTGCGCCGTCACGTCCCCCCGCTCGCGGTCGTCCGGGGGTCCCTCTCGTTCCCGATCGTTCACCCCCGGCGCCTCGTGGTCAGTACTGGATGATGCTGTGGACGTCGTACCCGCGGAGGCGCTCGCGGCCCTTGAGGAACCGCAGCTCGACGAGGAACGCGAGCGAGACGACGTCGCCGCCGAGGCGTCGCACCAGGTCGATCGTCCCGCTGACGGTGCCGCCCGTCGCCAGCAGGTCGTCGACGATCAGCACGTGCTGCCCGGGCGTGATCGCGTCGCGGTGGATCTCGAGCGTGTTCGTGCCGTACTCGAGGGCGTACTCCACGCTGACGGTCTCGGCCGGCAGCTTGCCGAGCTTCCGCACGGGGACGAAGCCGACCCCGAGCGTGTATGCCATCGGCGCGCTGAAGATGAACCCGCGCGACTCCATCCCGACCACGACGTCGATGTCCTGGTTGCGGTACGGCGCGACCAGCAGGTCGACGGCCCCCTTGAACGCCTCGCGGTCCTTGA
The DNA here is from genome assembly GCA_021790715.1 of Chloroflexota bacterium. GTDB lineage: Bacteria > Chloroflexota > Limnocylindria > Limnocylindrales > CSP1-4 > JAJYNJ01. Next base: position 14,509 of record JAJYGK010000028.1, on the reverse strand, counting down.
GGAGGGTGGTGATGTCGTAGAACAGGATGCCGGGTTTCGGAAAGTCCGGGACCTCGCGGATCTTGGCGCGCAGCTCGTCGGCGGACACGGATCCCTGCTCCCTTATCTCGCGACTCGTCATAGCCGAGCAAGTCTACCGCGGCACATGCGCCGGCGGCCGCTCCCGACGATCGGACCTGCGCGATCGATCCACGCGGCCGCGCCCGCCCGATCTGCGCGACCGACCGGATCGACCTACCCGGCCGCGCCCGGTGCGAGCAGTGCCGACAGCCGTGCGCGCACCGCGGCGGCCGACGGATCGGACAGCGCGGCCCCCACGGCCTCGCGGGCGCGTCGCTCCTCGACCGACCGGATCGCCCGCCGCACGCCCGGCAGGCTCCCGCTGGCCATGCTCAGCTTGCGGATCCCGAGGCCGAGGAGAGCGATCGCGGCCACCGGATCGCCGGCCATCTCTCCGCAGACCGACAGCTCGATCCCGGCTCGAGCGGCCCGCTCGACCGCCTCGCCCACGAGCCGCAGCAGGGCCGGGTGGAGCGAGTCCTGGTAGCGCGCCAGCCCCGGGTTGCCGCGGTCGACCGCGAGCGTGTACTGGAGCAGGTCGTTCGTGCCCAGGCTCGCGAACGCGAGCCTGGGGAAGTAGCTGTCCCCGACGAGGATCGCGCCGGGGATCTCGAGCATGACGCCAAGGTCGATCTCCGCGAACGCCTCGGCCCTCGTCTCGAGCTCCGAGCGTGCCTGCGCCGCGAGCGCCAGCAGCGTCCCGGCGTCTCCGGCGTCGGCCACCATGGGCGCCATCACCTTGACCGGGCCGGCGAGGGCGGCGCGCATGGCGGCCCGCAGCTGGGTCAGGAAGATCCCCGGCTGCGTCGCCGCCAGGCGGAGGGCGCGGATCCCGAGGAACGGGTTCGCCTCCGGCGCGATCGGCAGGTACGGGATCGGCTTGTCGCCGCCCACGTCGAGCAGGCGGATCGTGACCGGATACGGCGCGAACGCCTCGACCGCGCGCCGGTAGGCCGCGGCCTGTTCGTCCTCTCCCGGCTCGGCCGGACGCTCGAGGAAGAGGAACTCCGTGCGGAAGAGGCCGACGCCCCGGGCGCCGAGCTCGACCGCGCGCGGCGCCTCGTCCGGTGTCCCGATGTTCGCGAGCAGCGTCACGTCGACGCCGTCCGGCGTGGTGGCCGGCAGCGACGCCTCCCGGCGCGCCTGCGCATCCGCGTCACGCGATCGCGCGACGCGCACCGCCAGGTCCGCCTCCGTCGCCGCATCGGGATCGACGAAGACCTCGCCGGTCGCGCCGTCGAGGGCGATCTCTCCGGGCTGCAGCGCCGCCAGCAGCCCGGAGACGCCGACGACCGCGGGGATCCCGTAGGCGCGCGCCAGGATCGCCGCGTGCGCCGTCGCCGAGCCGGACTCGAGCGCGAACCCGAGCAGCCGGTCGCGCGGCAGGGTCGCCGTGATCGACGGCGGCAGATCCTCGGCCACCACGATGCTCGGCTCGTCCAGGCGCGCGGGCGCCGGGTCCGGCACGCCGGCCGCACGGCGCGCGATGCGGAGCGCGACGTCTCCCACGTCGGCGGCCCGCGCCGCCAGCAGCTCGTCGCCGAGGCCGCGCAGTTGCTCGGCGAGCTCGCGCCCCGCGGCCAGCACCGCGCCGACCGCGTCCACGTGGCGCTCGTCGATGGCCTGCTCCGCCAGCGAGGCGAGCGCCGGGTCCAGCGCCATCTGGGCCTGCGCCTCGAAGATCGCCCCCTCGTCCGGGTGCCCCTCGGCGGTCACCCGCCGTCCGAGCTCCTCGAGCTCGGACGCCGCACGCTCCGCCGCGTCCGCGAGCCGGCGATGCTCGGCCTCGATCCGGTCGGCGCCGACGGAACGGCTCTCCGGCTCGCGCACCATCTCGACCCGCACCCATGGACCGCGCGCCACTCCGGCCGACGCCGGCGTCCCCGACAACCTTCGCATGCCCGCATTCTGCGCCGCCGTGCGGCGGTCAGAAACGCCGTTCCGTCCCGGCGAGGAGGCGCGCGATGTTGTCGTGGTGGAACAGCCAGATCAGCACGGGGCCGCCCACGGCGAACACGTAGTACGCGGGCGGCTGCCCGGTCAGGGCCGCGATGATCGCCAGCCCGACACCCCCGGCGGCCGACCCGGTCAGCGACGCCAGCGACGAGTATCGGCTGGCGAGGAAGACGATCGCGAAGATCGGGACGATCAGCACGGCCACGAGCGGCTCGATGACGAGCAGCCCCCCGAAGGCCGGGGATACGCCCCGACCGCCCTGCAGACCGAGGAAGGGCGATCGGCTGTGGCCGACGATCGCGGCCAGCGCGGCCAGCACCTCGACCACGGCGCCGGCGCCGAACACGCGCGCGAGCAGGACCGCCACGATCCCCTTGCACACGTCGAGGAAGCCGGACAGGATCGCGAAGCGCAGGCCGAGCGCGCGCGCCACGTTCGCGCCGCCGGTGTGGCCGCTGCCGATGGAGCGTGGGTCCGGGCCACCGGCCAGCCGCGCGACGATGACGCCCCACGGGATCCCGCCGATGAGGAACGCGACGACCACGATCGCGGCATCGCGGATCAGCGTGACGGCGTCCATCGGCGGGGAGTATACGGTGGAGCCGCCGGCGCGCCGTCCGGGGCGACCTGCCGCCGGACGAGCGTCACGGCCTCGCGGCTCGCGGCCCGCAGGCCGGGCGCCGCGCCGGGCTCATGCGCGCCCCGATCCCTCCGCGCGGCCCGTCCCCAGCTCCTGCAGCAGGCGGTCCGGCCGGCCGCGGAACCAGGCGCGTTGCGCGGGATCGGCGGCAGCCTCCGCGACGAGCCGGCCGAGCGTCGCGTTCACGGGCGCGGGGAGGCCCTGCCGCTGCCCCGCGTCGGCGACGGCACCGTTCAGCCAGGCGACCTCGGTGGGCCCCTCCCCCGCGCGCAGCGCGATCCGCAACGACGGCATCTTCTCCCCCCGGGCCCCGCCGAGGATCCGCGCCAGCACCGGCCTCGCCAACGCGGGCGGCGCACGGAACGCGGCCAGGAGCAGCCGGACGTCGGCGCCCGGCAGCGCGACGGGTGCGAGCCCGAGCCCGCGCATCACCTCGAGCGCCTCGAGCTCCTGGCGCCGCTCGACCCGGAAGAGCGCCGGATCCGCGTAGATGGCGGCCACGTCGAGGTCGAGCAGCGCCCCCGTGGCGTTCCCGACCAGGTTCGCGAGCACCTTGGACCACTTCATGGCGCGCGCATCGTCGAGGACCGTCGCCCGCATCCCGCCGGAGCGGAACGCCGATGCCAGGGCACGGGCGAGGGCCTGCGCATCTCCCCGCGGCCCGCCGGTGGCCGCGAGGCCGATCCCGCCGCGCGTCAGCCAGCGCGACTCGCCGCCCGGGCCCAGCCCGGCCGCGGCCGTGAGCGACGCGGCGACGAGCGGGGCGCCCGGCCGCAGGGCCGCGACGGCCTCTTCGGCACCCACCCCGTTCTGGACCGTCACCACCGGCAGGTCCGGCCGCGTCCCGAGCATCGCCACCGCCCCGTCCAGGTCGAAGCGCTTCACGGCGAGGATCGCCGCGTCGAGCCCGCCGGCACGCAGCGGATCGGGGTCCGCGAGCAGGGCGGCCGCGCGGGCGCGGACGATGCCGACCGTCCGCCGCTCGCCGCGCGGCGTCAGCAGGTCGAGCGTCGAGCGCTCCGCGCCGCCCGGACCCGACCGGCCGGCCAGCAGCACGCCGTGGCCGCCGGCGGCGAGACACGCGGCGAGCAGCGACCCGACCGCCCCGGCCCCGATGACGGCGATGCGCATGGGGGACGGTCAGTCGGCCACGTGCTTGTCGTACGACGAGGACGCGTCGGCCGTGGCGAGGACCCCCTCGAGGTCGTCGCCCACGCTCGCCTGCACCGCGGCGAACACCGCGGCCTCGACGAGCGGTCCACCGCTGATCCGCACCCTCGCGGCAAGGTCGGGACCGAGCAGGTTCTCGACGGCGAACCGCGCGGCATGGACGGCGCCGTTGAAATCGACGACGACCAGGACGCCCGCCCCGGCATCGGCCTGTGCGATCGCCTCGGCGATGCGCTCGGGGTCCTCGCCGAGCGACCCGTCGGAGGCACCCCCGGCGGCAATGACGCGCACGTCGGGGGCCTGCTCGCGCGCCATCTGGAGGGCCATCTCGACCAGCCCCTCCGCGACCGTCCTCGAGTGCGACGCGACCACGACGCCGACCAGCGGACCCCTGGAGGCGCCCGGTCCGGCTGCAGCCCGTTCCCCGGTCATCTCCGTCGTCCGGTCAGCGCCGCGTGACGAGGATCGCCAGGAGCGCCACACCGTAGACCATCGTGGCGACCCACACCACGAGGAGCACGCGCGTGACGGCGCGCTCGGCGCGGGTGCTGAGGCCGAAGTCGAAGATCACGGCGCGCAGGCCGAGCAGCCCGTGCCAGCTGACGACGATCAGGAACAGCGTCTCGAGCGGCAGGATGATCGGGTTCGTGATGTAGTCGATGACCTGCTGGTAGTCGCGCAGCCCGCCCGTCACGACGAAGTGGTTGGCGATCATGTGGAGCGTGACGAGGAAGAGGACGGCGATCCCCGTCAGCGCCTGCCAGCCCCACCCGACGCCGGGCAGCGTGTCGCGCTCCTCGGGTGCCCACCGCTCCACGGGTGCCTGCCGGCTCATGCCTGGATCCTCGGTCTGCAGGGCCATCACTTCGCTCCCGCGTCGCTGATGAACCGGAGCGCGCCGATCACGATCAGGATCGCGCCGAGCACGCCGAACGCGAGCAGCAGCGCCTTCTGCCGGTCGATGACGATGCCGAACCCGACGAGCGCCAGGCGGACCCCGTTGAGCCCGTGGATGACGAGCCCGGCCAGGAGCACCACGTCCAGCAGCAGGAACACCGGGTTCAGGAACCAGTTCCTGAGCAGCGAGTCCCACGCCGACGGACCCACGGCGAGCTGCGACAGCACGATGAGGTGCAGGTACAGGTAGAAGAGGACGCCCAGCCCGGTGAGGCGGTTGAGGATGAACGCCCAGCCGCCGAGGCGGCGGCCCCGGACGTCGACCCAGCCCATCACCCCGCGCCGGCGGCCCTGCCGCTCGACGCGCCGGTCCGCCCCCGCCACGCGTTCCGTCATCGTCGTGCTCCCTGCGGCTCAGCCGACGGCCTGCGCCATCCGCGTGCGAAGAGCGACCGCCGCAGCTGCATGATGTGACCGGCCGGATCCACGTTCGACGGGCACGCCTCGGTGCATTCGAACGCGAGGTGGCACCGCCAGGCCGCATGCGGATCGTCGGCGAGCCGCATGATCGGCCCGACGTCGACGCCGCGCGGCTCCTGCCGGACGCGATCGATCGCGGCCAGCGCGGCCGGCCCGAGGTACGCCGGGTCGGTGCCGGCGATGGGGCACGCCGAGACGCAGATGCCGCATTCGATGCAGTCCTCGTAGCGCATCGATTGCGGCACGCCGGCCGCCGTGTGCGACCCGGGCACCAGCTCGCTCTCGCGCACGAGGGGCCGCTCGGCCACGTCGAAGCGCGCGTAGAAGGGCCCCATGTCGACCACCAGGTCGCTGACCACCGGCGCGTTGTCGAGCGGCTCGACGCGCACCTCGTCGGTCCCGAGCTCGCGCACGTTCGTCACGCACGCGAGCACCTCGTGATCGTTCACCTTCATGCCGCAGGTGCCGCAGGACGCGTGGAAGCACGAGTGGCGCAGGGTGAGCGTGGGATCCTGCGTGCGGCGGATCGCGGTCAGGGCATCGAGGACCGTGGTGCGCGGGCCGACCTCGACCGCGAACCGGTCGTGGTGGGGATCCTCGTCCCCCTGCTTGTAGCGGTGGACGCGGAACGTGACGGAAGTCGTGTCGCTCATCGGCCTATGCAGCGTAGTACGAGGTGTGGGGCAGGAGGACCGTCTCGTGCGTCAGGCACGGCGCGTCGATGCCGAGCTTCCTGCAGACGACGTTCGCGGTGGTCTCGGCCATCGCGCGCGCGGTGGTCGCCTTGCCACCGGAGATGGTGACGAAGCCCTCCACTCCGTCGCGCTCCATGTGGTCGAAGCACTTGAACGTGCGGCTCAGCTCGCGCCCGGTATCCGCGCCTCCGCCACCGCCGATCAGCGGGCGGGCAGCAGACCAGGCCTGCCGGAACGGCGCGCCGCGCACGGCCGGCACGATCTTCGATCCCTCGTCGTACATCTTCTGCACGTGGTCCTCGGGGACGCCCAGATCGTCCGGGTCCTTCACGACCCACGAGCTCGTGCCGACGATCGAGAGCCCGCGCTGCGGCACGACGATGTCGCCGTCGCCCGACTTGTGCATGCGATTGACGACCATGTTGCAGAGGCGGCCGCGGAGGGCCAGCAGGACGCCGGGGGACGGCTGGATCGGGACGTCGACGCCGGCCATGGCGGCGATCTTCTCGCTCCAGGGCCCGCCCGCGTTGACCACGAGGTCCGCGCCGATCTCGAAGTCGCGTTCGGTCCGGTGATCGCGGCCGCGCACGCCCGTGACGCACGCATCGCGCACCGCCATCGCGGTGACCTCGCAGAAGGGCTGGATCACGGCCCCGTGCGCCTTCGCGGTCGCGAACCACCGCAGCGGCAGGCGCATGGCGTCGAACGTCGCGTCGGGCACCTGGATGGCGCCCTTGAGGTCGGGGTTGAGGTTCGGCTCGAGGCGCAGCGCCTCGGCCGGCGTGAGCCACCGTGCCGGGATCCCCGTCTCCCCGCAGGCGGCGAAGAGCTTCTCGCCGTAGGCCATGTCCTCGTCGTCGATCCCGACGAAGAGCCCGTCGTTCTCCTCGAACGATCCGGGCGCCACGCGGCGCAGGAGCTGATTCTCCTCGATGCACTCCACCGCGGATTCCGCGTCGTTGACCGCGTAGCGGGCCCCGCTGTGGAGCAGGCCGTGGTGACGTCCCGTCGTGCCCGACGTGATCTCGCCGCGCTCGACGAGCGTGACCCGGACGCCCCGGAGGACCAGGTCGAGGGCCAGTGCCGCACCCGTTCCCCCTCCGCCGACGATGACGACGTGAGGAGCTGGCGAACGTGGTGCTGCGGTCATGTCTGGCTCTCCGACCCGGACCTCCGGAGCCCCGGGCATCTCTCAGGCTGTCAGGACAGCTCGACCCAGTCGAAGGTCCGCGTGACGGCCTTCTTCCAGAGCTTGTACTCGCCCTCGCGGGTGGCCTCGGCCATCTGCGGGTGCCACTCCTTGTCCTTGATCCAGTTGGCGCGCAGGTCCTCGACCGCCGACCAGAAGCCGACCGCGAGGCCGGCCGCATAGGCGGCGCCAAGGGCCGTCGTCTCCGCCACCTTCGGGCGGATGACCGGCACGCCCAGGACGTCGGACTGGAACTGCATGAGGAGCTCGTTGAAGACCATGCCGCCGTCGACCTTGAGGGCCGTCAGCGAGACGCCGGAGTCGGCGTTCATCGCGTCGAGCACCTCGCGGGTCTGCCAGGCGGTCGCCTCGAGCACGGCACGCGCGATGTGGCCCTTGTTGACGTAGCGCGTCAGGCCGGCGATCACGCCGCGCGCGTCGTTCTTCCAGTACGGCGCGAACAGGCCGGAGAAGGCGGGGACGAAGTACACGCCGCCGTTGTCGTCGACGGTCTTCGCCAGTTCCTCGATCTCGGGCGAGGTCTTGATCATGCCCAGGTTGTCGCGCAGCCACTGCACCAGGGCGCCGGTGATCGCGATGGAGCCCTCGAGGCAGTAGACCGCGGGCTGGTCGCCGATCTTGTAGCCGAGCGTCGTGAGCAGGCCGCTCTTCGACGGGATCGGCTTGGTGCCCGTGTTGAGGAGCATGAAGCAGCCGGTGCCGTAGGTGTTCTTCGCCTCGCCGGCGGAGAAGCACGTCTGGCCGAACAGGGCCGCCTGCTGGTCGCCCAGGTCGCCCGCGACCGGCACGCCGGCCAGGTCGCCCACGCCCTTGCCGTAGACCGCCGAGGACGGCCTGATCGCCGGCAGCATGGAGCGCGGGATGCCCATGACCGCGAGCATGTCGGGATCCCAGTCGAGGGTCTCGAGGTTCATGAGCATGGTGCGGCTGGCGTTCGAGACATCGGTCACGTGGACGCCACCGTCCACGCCGCCCGTCAGGTTCCAGATGCACCAGGTGTCGATGTTGCCGAACAGGAGATCCCCGGCCTCGGCCTTGGCCCGCGCGCCCTCGACGTTCTCGAGGATCCACTTGACCTTGGGGCCGGAGAAGTACGTGGCGAGCGGAAGGCCGACCTTCGCGCGGAAGCGATCCTGCCCGCCGTCCTTGGACAGCGTGTTGCAGATGTCCGCGGTCCGGGTGTCCTGCCAGACGATCGCGTTGTGGATCGGCTTGCCGGTCCGGCGGTCCCACACGACCGTCGTCTCGCGCTGGTTGGTGACGCCCACGGCCGCCAGGTCGGCGGCCGAGATGCCCGCCTTCGCGAGCGCGCCGCGGATGACCTCGACGCTGCGCGTCCAGATCTCCATCGGATCGTGCTCGACCCATCCGGGCTTCGGATAGATCTGCTCGTGCTCCTTCTGATCGATCCCGACTACTGCGCCGGCGTGATCGAAGATCATGAAGCGCGTGCTGGTCGTGCCCTGGTCGAGGGCGCCGACGTACTTCGCCATGTGTCTCTCCCAGTGAGTCGATGGATGTGCCGGCCCAGGTGCCGGCTACCTGGCCGTCCCGCCCCGCGCGGTTCCCGACCACGTGTCCGCGGCGGCCTTGAGAAGGAGGTAGGACGAGGTCGCGCCGGGATCCTGGTGTCCCGCGCTCCTCTCCCCGAGGTAGCTCGCCCGACCCTTGCGGGCGACGAGCGGCGTCGTTGCCAGCATGCCCTGCTCGGCGGCCTCGACCGTGCGCGCGAGCGCGTCGTCGATCGAGGCTGCTGAGCCGGCGGCGTCCCGCAGCGCATCCCGCGCGGGCAGGAGCGTGTCGAGCATCGTCTTGTCGCCGGCCTCCGCCTTGCCAAGCCGCTGGATCCCGGCGATCGCGGCATCGAGTGCCCGGACCACGTCGTCGAGCCCGATCTCCTCGCGCCCCGCCGTGGCCGTCCCGAACTGGAGGAAGAACGTCCCGTAGAGCGGGCCGCTCGCTCCACCCACGGTCGAGACCATCGTCATGCCCACCGATTTCAGCGCCGCGCCGATATCGCGGGCCGGAAGCCCCGGCAGCTTCACGATCGCGGCCTGGAGGCCCCGATCCATGTTGATGCCGTGGTCGGCGTCGCCGATCGCGGAGTCGAGTGCGGTGAGGTATTCCTTCTGGTCCCTGACGGTTGCGGCGAACGTGTTGATCCAGGCGACGACCTCGTCGTAGCTGATCGAAGTCGCCCCGTTCATCCGCCCGTGCACCTTCCCTTTCGTAGGGGGTGGCCCGCCCGAGCCGCGGACCTGTCAGATCCCCCAGCGCAGCGCCGGGGTCTTCACCGGCGCGTCCCAGAACCTGGTCAGCTCGTCGTCGAGACGGAGGAGCGTGATCGAGCAGCCGGCCATCTCGAGCGAGGTGATCCAGTTGCCGACGAAGCTCCGACCGATCGCGACGCCGCGGCCCTTGAGGATCTGGGAAAGCTTGTTGAACACGATGTAGAGCTCCATGAGCGGCGTGCCGCCCATGCCGTTGACGAACGCGAGAACGCTGTCGCCCTGCTTGAACGGCAGGTCGTCGAGTACCGGCACCGCGAGCATCTCGGTGATCTCGTCGGCGGTGGCGAGCTTCATGCGCGTCCGCCCCGGCTCCCCGTGAATGCCGATGCCGATCTCCATCTCGTCCTCGCCGAGCTCGAACGTCGGCTTGCCCGCCGCAGGAACGGTGCAGCTCGTGAGCGCCATGCCCATGGAGCGCACATTGTCCTGCACCTTCTGGCAGAGCGCAGTGACGGTCGCAAGATCCGCCCCCGCCTCGGCCGCGGCGCCGACGATCTTCTCAGCGAGCACCGTGCCGCCGACACCGCGCCGGCCGGCCGTGTAGAGCGAGTCCTTGACGGCCACGTCGTCAGCGATGACGACGGAGCTGACCTCGATCCCCTCGGCCCGTGCCATCTCGGCCGCGAGCTCGAAGTTCATGATGTCGCCGGTGTAGTTCTTGACGATGTGGAGGACGCCGGCCCCGCCGTTCACGGCCGTGGTGGCCGCAAGCATCTGGTCGGGGACCGGCGACGTGAAGACGGCGCCCGGGCAGGCTGCGTCGAGCATTCCCATGCCGACGTACCCCCCGTGCATCGGCTCGTGGCCCGAGCCGCCACCCGAGATCACGCCGACCTTGCCCGGCCGCGGCGCATCGACCCGCACGACGACGTTCGGCTCGATGACGCGGATCAGGTCGCCGTGAGCGGCGACCATCCCGGCAAGTTCCTGGTCGACGGCAGTCTCGGGCGCGTTGATCAGCTTCTTCATCGATCCTCCTGCCGTGACGCGAGAGACCACGCCTGCTGCGCGCGACCGCGCTCAGTCACACCGCAGCAGGCGGGCCCTCGACAACTCTCCCGGTCGCCAGCATCGGCGCTGCGCCGGTGTCGATCCGACACGCGGCGCAGCTCGTGCTCAGGCGACCTTGATCGCCTTGACGATGTACTCCGTGAAGAACACGTAGTACACGATCGCGGCGAGCGCCCCGCCGATGAGCGGGCCGACCACCGGGATCCAGGCGTACGACCAATCGGAGTCGCCCTTGTTCGGAACCGGCAGGAACTGGTGAACGAGGCGGGGGCCGAGGTCACGCGCAGGATTGATCGCGTACCCGGTCGTGCCGCCGAGCGAGAGGCCGATCACCAGAACGAGAAGCGCGACGGGGAGCCCGCCGAGGCCGGCAGGCGCCTGGGTATTCGGCTGGCCGAAGGCGAAGATCCCGAAGAGGAGCACGAACGTGCCGATGATCTCCGAGATCAGGTTCAGGCCGTAGTTCCGGATATTCGGCACGGTGCTGAAGACGGCCAGCTTGAGGACCTTGTCCTCGGTCTCCTTGAAATGGTCCCAGTAGAAGAGGAGGACGAGCGCAGCGCCGATGATGGCGCCGACCATCTCACCCAGCCAGTAGCCGGGAACCATATCCCACCCGATGCCGGCGGCGGAATTCATCGAGTGCATCACAGCCATGGCAAGCGTCACGGCCGGATTCAGGTGCGCGCCGGTGAGCGGTCCGGCGACGACGACGCCGATGAACACCGCCATCGCCCATGCCCAGGTGATGACGATCCAGCCGTTGAGTTGCCGACGCCGGTCGTCTGGTTGCCCTTCGTCTTCGCAAGCAGGACGTTGGCGACCACGCCGTCGCCGAGCAGCACGAGGACGGCGGTACCGAATATCTCACCCAGAATGATCTGAAGTGTCATCCCGTTAGCACTCCCTCAGCAGTGGGCTAGTCACATGGGATAGTCGCTGCCAAACCTCGATCCGGGGACCCGGAGCGCACGTTCTGGGCTGCGTGGGACTCGCAGACCGTGGGACTCGCAGACAGACCATGCCCCATCGGGTTGGCACGAAACGCCCTTTTCCTGCACCCTCCTTTCTCCCCCCCGGAGGCACGCGTGCCTCCCAGACACGTACAGGAGGAACCCCACCTCCAGAGGCCATCCTCGTCGCACTCTAGCGCGCGCGGGACGCCCGAAATCTCAAGACATCGTCGAAAACCCGGCCCGGCCGGCGAGCGCATCGCGACCTGCCCGCGGATGGACCGTGACGCGTGCGCACGCCGGGCACGCTACGCTTCGGCCATGCAATTGACGCTCGCCGACGTGCTGTGCAGAACGTGCCTGGGATACGTCCACCCGTTCCTGGACCGGTGTCCCGGATGCGGCGCGGACCGGCGATCCCGTCTCCCGGACGTGCTCAAGGGCGGGGCCCTGGGGGCGGCCGCGATGGGCGGGGACCCGACGGTCACGGCGGCGGCGGTGGAGACGATCCGGCGCAACACCACCCTGCAGGCGCTGCACGGCGCCTGGTTCCGGGGACGCACGCAGGCGGGTCCCGATGTCGACGGGGTCGTGGATGCCGCCGAGATGATCGACTACATCGCGAGCGGTCTGAGCTACCGCGCCCGCGGCGTGCCCGGCCAGACGGCGAAGCCGGTCGATGCCCGCATCCGCGTGGTGGCCGATGCCGTCGTGATCGGTGCCGCGCGCGGAGGCGACACGCTGGCCTCGGTCCCCGCGGCGACCATCCTGGCGGTCTGCCCCCTGGGTCGCGACGCCCGGGGCAGCCGGCCGTGGGATGGCGCGTGGAACGGCGGCGCAGGGCCGGCGGTGACGCCCGACGTGCTGCGCGGCGACCTCCTGGTGATCCACGCCGCCGAAGGGATCGTCTCGTCGTTCAGCCTGGGCAGCCCGTCCGGCCTCTTCGCCACGCGACCGGGATCCACCCACTACGAGGAGCTGGCGCGCTGGGTCGGCCTCTTCGCGATCACGCGCGCCGAGGCGCGCTGGGGCGAGATCGGCGCAGCGGCCCATGCGGCGGAGCTCGGGCTGGCCATCCCCGCCCCGGTGGGCGACGGCGCCCCGGGCCGCGGCGTTCCGAGGCGTCCGAACGGCGGTCCGCCGGCTGACCGGCCCGCGCCCGGCGAGGCCCGGCCGTCGAGTGCGCGGCAGGCGATGCTCGAGCTCGAGGATCTCCTGGCGGGCGGGATGATCTCGCAGCAGGAGTACCAGGCCAAGCGCGAGGAGATCCTGCGCCGCCTGTGAGCCGAGCCGCAGGCGCTCGGGCAGGAGCCCGGATCCATCGGGGCCCGGCTGCCGGGCCCCGATCTGTCTGGCCCGGCGATCAGCGCAGGGCGCGCAGGAACCGCATGATCGCGAGCGCGGCCACCACGCTCAGGACCATCACCGCCCAGACGAAGAACTCCACCATGTTCGTGGCGCTGACGGCCACGAACGCGAGCCCGACCAGCGCGACGGCGACGTACAGGGCGATCGTGAGGGCATCGCGCCACATGGCCCCCGACCACGTGCGGGGGTCCGAGGCGAGGCGCGCCGCGGCGGCTCGCGGCCCCGCGGCGGCTCGCGCGCCTGCTGCCCGTGCCTGGGAAGGGCGCGCCGCCCCTTTGCCGCTGCGCGCCCGGCCAGGTCGATTGGGACGCTGCGCCGTCGCCCGGCGGTCGCTCATGCCTCGTTGCCTCCGGTTCCTGCTCCGGGGGCCGATGGTAGCAGGAGCGAAGGGGCTCGCCGGGGCCGGTCGCGCGGGCGAGGGCCCGGGCGACCCGGGCGACGGGCGTGTCCGGGTTCCGGACGGCGCCGGCGCTGGCGGCGCCGCTGCCGGGCCCCGGGCGGGAGCGCTACGCGCCGGCCTCGCGCATCATGAGGATCGGCAGCGGCTCCGGCGGCACCCACCCACCGGTGACGCGGTCGAGCGGATTGACCGCGACCAGGCGCCAGCCCTCCTTGCCGAGCTCGTTCAGCCGCGCCACGAACTGCTCGCGGGTGAAGTCCTTCTGCACGTACTCGACCCGATACTCGATCTTCGGCATCACTCCGACTTGTGCCATTGCGGGACCTCCTTATCGCGCGACGGGCGCTCGAACGTGCCGGGTCGCCGGTCACCCGATGCGGACATCGTGGCGCGGCCCGGGGATCCAAACCGTGACGAGCGGACGGTGGATGCGTCACTTTGCTCGCATCTGCGGTCCATTCGCGACCGCCCCGGGTCCGCGGCTCGCGCGCGCGTCTCGTCCGGGTCTCGCGCGCGTCTCGCCGGCGCGGCGGATCCGTCGCCGTCGCACCGGGGACGCAGGCGACGCCTTCGGCGACAGGTTCGCGTCAGCCGGCCCGGGCGGTCTCCGACAGGACGCGAATGAGCAGCGCGGCCGAGGCCGCCCCGGGGTCCAGGTGCCCCGCCGACCGCTCTCCCAGGTAGCTGGCGCGACCCCGTCGCGCCACGAGCGGCCGCGTGGACTCGAGGCCCGCTTGCGCCGCCTCGGCCATCCGCGAGAGCGCGCGATCGAGTGGATCGCCCGCATCGAGCCCGTCGTGCGCCGCGCGCGCGGCCGGCACGAGCGCATCGAGCATCGTCTTGTCGCCGGGGGCGGAGCGCCCCAGCGTCGCGATCGCGTCGACCGCTGCGTCCATCGCGAGCGTCACCGCCGTCAACGGCCCGTCCGACGCCGGCGGATCGCCGGGCGGTGCGTCCGTCCCCGCCTGTCGCGAGACGGCCGCACCGGCTCGGAGCAGCGCCCGTCCGTAGAGAGCCCCGCTGGCGCCGCCCACGGAGCCCATGATCGCCCGCCCGGCGGCGACGAGCAGGTCCCCGGCATCGAGATCCGCGACGCCGGGGCCATCGAGCACGTCCAGCACGCGCCCGAACCCGCGCGCCAGGTTGATGCCGTGATCGCCGTCGCCGATCGCGGCATCGAGCGAGGTGAACCAGTCCGCCTCGGCCGCGACCGCGCCGGCGCTCGCCCGCAGCCATGCCGCGACCCACTCCCCGCTCACGCGGGACGCCTCGCGCGCAGGACATCCCCCGAAGCCTCGCGAGGGAAGGCGGTCGAGCGTGACGCGGTCATGCCAGGCCGGGCAGCTTGGGCATCGTCGCCGCGCCGTTCGCCGCCGCG
>JAJYGK010000190.1 GCA_021790715.1 Chloroflexota bacterium | reverse complement strand
CCCCCGCGCACTGCTCCGTGCGTTCCGCCCAACGGAACGCACGGAGGGTGTGGCCGGCGCGCTTTCCTGCGGACCCGTGGCGCCCCGTCCGGCCGTCGCAGACACGTTGCAGCGCTCGACGCCGGGCCCATCCCGGGTCCCGCGCTGCATGGGCGCGCCCCCCGCCGGGCCGGTTTCGCACGGCATCCGGCCCGTCAGGACCGCGGGAGCGGCTCGCCGTCGCGGTTCGGTCAGACGACCGGCATCCGGCCCGTCAGGACCGCGGCGTTCGACCGGCGAGGGCCAGGTGCGCAAGGAACTCGGCACGGAGCCCCTCGTCGGCCTCGTATGCGCCGAGCCAGGTCTGCGTCCGGGTCACCGCGTCGGGCTCCGCGACGCCCCGCATCCGCGTGCACATATGAGCGGCGGCGATCGAGACGGCAGCCCCCCGCGCGCCCGCGGCCTCCGTCACCGCCTCTGCCACCTCGCGTCCGATCCGCTCCTGGACGGTGAAGCGGGCGGCGTAGAGCCGCACGATCCGGGTGAGCTTCGAGATCCCGAGGATGCGGTCCGCCGGCACGTACGCGACGTAGGCGTCGCCGAAGAACGGAAGCGCATGGTGCTCGCACAGCGCGTGCAGGCGGATCGGCCCCTCGATGACCTGGTCGCGCGCCTCGACGTGATCGTGCCGCTCGCTCGGGAAGACGGTCACTGCCTTCGCGTCGCCCTCGTAGCCCCGCGTGGCGTCCAGCAGTGCCGAGAGCAGCCGCTGCGGGGTGCGACGCGTGCCCGGAGTGTCGGGCGGCATCCCGAGTGCCTCCAGGATCTCGCCGAGCCAGCCCTCGTACCGCCGGATCTGCTCGTCGGTCAGGTGACGCGGCCGTGCCTGCTGCCATGCGGGCACGAGCGTGCGCGGCGGCCGCGCTCCGCGGACGAGATCGAGACGCGTCCCGGCCTCGCCGTCGCGTGCGTCCTGCATGGGGGCATGGTCTCAGGTTCGCCCGGCCGGCCGCACCTGCGGGATCGCTCGCGTGCTTGCATCGGCCTTGCTCGTCGCCGTGCGTCCTGCCGATCCGGATGCGGCCGTACCATCGTCGTGTGGACGATGTGGGACCCGCCCCCGAGGCACGGCACGCGAACCCGTGGCGCCGCCTTGCGCGCAGGATCGCGTACGAGAACCCGTGGATCCGGGTCTGGGAGGACGACGTCCGTCGACCGGACGGACGGCGCGGCATCTACGGGGTGGTGCACTTCGTGCATCGGGCGGTCGGCGTCGTCCCGCTCGATGCAGGCGGACGCGTGCTGCTGGTCGGCCAGTGGAGATACACGCTCGACGCGTGGTCGTGGGAGATCCCCGAGGGCGGTGCCAGGCCCGACGAGGATCCCCGCGACGCGGTGGGCCGCGAGCTGGCCGAGGAGACGGGGTACGCCGCCGGGCAGTGGCGCGAGTTGGTGCGCGCGCACCTGTCGAACTCCGTGAGTGACGAGGACGCGATCGTGTGGGTCGCCACGGACCTCCGGCCCGGCGCGGCGTCGCCGGAGGGCACGGAGCAGATCGACCTCCGGTGGGTCGAGTTCGACGAGGCGCTGGCGATGTGCCGTGACGGCAGGATCACCGACGCGATGTCGATCCTCGGCCTGCAGGCTCTCGCCCTCGACATGCACGGACCCGGCATGGCGGGACCGGAGCACCCGGCCGGCGGTTGGTCCGCGCGCGACTGATCCGGGTCCGATGACCGCGATCCGACCCGACCCGGGGCCTCGTGCGCACCCGAACAGCCGACCGTGAGCCCGTGGCGGCCGGAACGGGAACAGGGGCGCCGCGTGGCGCCCCTGTTGGGTCCGACGGAGCGCCCGGTGGGCGCGCGTCAGCGCTCGGACGACGTCAGCGCGTGAACTCCTGCAGCGAGATCGTGCCGGCGTAGCGCGCGGCCGACCCGAGCTCTTCCTCGATGCGCATGAGGCGGTTGTACTTGGCGACACGCTCGGAACGTGACGGCGCGCCGCTCTTGATCTGCCGGATCCCGGCCCCGACCACGAAGTCGGCGATCGTCGTGTCCTCGGTCTCGCCCGACCGGTGGCTCACGACGGCGCCCCAACCGTTGTCGAGCGCCGTCTCGACCACCTTCAGCGTCTCGGTCAGCGTCCCGATCTGGTTGAGCTTGATCAGGATCGCGTTCGCGCTCTTCTCGGCGAGACCGCGGGCGAGCCGCTCGGGGTTCGTGACGAAGATGTCGTCGCCGACGAGCTGGATGCGCCGGCCGATCCGTTCCGTCAGCAGTTTCCAGCCGGCCCAGTCGTCCTCGGCCAGGCCGTCCTCGATCGAGACGATCGGGAACCGGTTGACCCAGTCCTCCCACAGGTCGACCATCTCGCCCGACGTCAGCGTCCGGCCTTCCTTCGCGAGCCGGTAACGGTATTCGTGACCCTCGCCGCCCGACTCGACGAGCTCGCTCGTCGCCGGATCCAGGCAGATCGCGACGTCTTCACCAGGCCTGTAGCCCGCGCGCTCGATCGCGCGCGTCACCGTCTCGATGGCCGCCTCGTTCGACGAGAGCGTCGGCGCGAAGCCGCCCTCGTCGCCCTGGCCCGTGGCGAGGCCGCGATCGTGGAGTTCGGCGCGGAGCGCCTGGAAGACCTCGGAGCCATAGCGGAGCGCCTCGGCGAATGTCGGGGCGCCGACCGGCGCGACCATGAACTCCTGGAAGTCGCACGAGTCGACCGCGTGCTTGCCGCCGTTCAGGATGTTGAACTGCGGGAGCGGCAGCGTGCGCGAGCGCAGTCCGCCCAGGTAGCGGTAGAGGGGCTCGTCGCGGTCGGCGGCGGCCGCATGTGCCGCGGCGAGCGAGACGCCGAGGATCGCGTTCGCGCCGAGCCTGGCCTTGTTCGGCGTGCCGTCCAGCTCGAGCATCGCCGCGTCGAGGCCGGCCTGGTCGTCGGCGTCCATCCCGACCACGACGGGCGCGATCTGGTCGTTGACATTGGCGACGGCCTTCGTGACGCCCTTGCCCCCGAACCGGCGCTTGTCGCCGTCACGCAGCTCGATCGCCTCGTGGCTGCCGGTCGAAGCGCCCGACGGGATGCCGGCGCGCCCGGCGACACCATCCTCGAGCTCGACGTCCACCTCGACGGTCGGATTGCCGCGCGAGTCGAGGATCTCGCGCGCGTGCACGGATGCGATGGCGGTCATGGGACCTCCCTGGTGGGCCGGAGGTCGTGCGCCAGCGACAGGGACAGCCTGCCCGCGACGACGCGGCCGGAGTCGACGCAAGGGTACCGGACCGGCGGCAGACGTCACGGACCGGATGGCCCGACCTCGCGATGCCGAAGCGGGCCGATCCCGGTGGTCGGCGCGGGTGGCCGGGCCCCGTGGGCCGTGATGCCGCGCCAGCCGGCCGCGCGAGCCTGCTTCCGCGCGGGGGCGGACGTCCTCTCGCTCGCGGGACGTGGCCGTCGGCCAGGCCAGCTCCGATGCGGCGGCCCTTCGTGCAGGAATCTCA
>JAJYGK010000025.1 GCA_021790715.1 Chloroflexota bacterium | reverse complement strand
AAGAAGAGCCGCAGCGCGAGCCGGTAGAGGCGCGCGTACACGAGGCGCACGGGCGCGTCGGCACGGCGGATCCGGTACCCGACGACCGCGTCCGGGGCGGCGGAGGTCGCGTCGGCGGAGGTCGCGTCGGCGGCGTGGGAGCGTGACGCCCCTTCGGCCACCCCTTCCGACGGTCTCGATCCTCCCGGTTCGTCGGGCTCGCCCGCCGGCCGGTCGTCGACCGCGGGGCGGTCGGGCTCGAGGGCGTCGAGCAGGCGGCCCAGGTCGGCGACGCGGAACTGTCGGTCGCCGTCGGTGAACCCGACGACCGGGTAGCGCGCCGCGGCGAAGCCAGTGCGAAGGGCCGCGCCGTACCCGCGGTTCACGGGGTGGTGGACCGCACGCACCACCCCGGGGTGCTCGGCCTCCAGGCGGTCGGCGATGGCCGGCGTCCCGTCGGTGCTCCCGTCGTCGACGGCGATGATCTCGAACCGGTCGGCCAGCGCGGGGAGCGTCTCGAGCGCCTCGCCGACGAGCGCCTCGATGTTGGCCTCCTCGTCGTGGGCCGGGAAGAAGTACGAGAAGGCGGCCACGCGTGCGCGCCGGATGCTCGTCGCGAGGGCCGGCGTGGGAGCCGCCGCAGGCGCAGGCGCCCGGCCCGGGGGCTCGTCGGCGGGCTCGGTCCCGGCCCCGGTCGCGTCGCCCGCGAGCGCGGCTCCTGCGGTCGCGTCGTCGTCTGTCATGGAGCGATCTCCCAGATGGGGCTGTAGCCCGCGATCGTGTCGAACTGGACGAGGTGGTAGCGCGTGGAAAGCGCGGCGATGTCGGCCGGTTGCCGGATCAGGAAGATCGGCCGGTGCAGTGCCTGGAAGTGTGCCACGGCGTTGGGCACCGTTTCGTACCCATCGTCGAGGAGGTTCCGGTCGTCCACGATGGTCACGTCGGGACGTCGACCCTCGATCCAGCGGCCGTACCACAGCGGCGTGGAGTAGCTCCACCAGGAGATCACGACCGCGTCCCGGGGAAGGATCGCGTACACGGCGTTGAGCCAGCGGGCGCCGCTGTTGTCCGTGCCCGCCGTCTGCTGCGCCTGTCCGGCCAGCGCGCGCTGGACCGGGAGGACGAGGACGAGGGCCGCGGCGAGGGCGATCGCGGCGAGGCGCAGCGCACGCGGTACGGCCCGGCTCCCGAGGCGCTCGAGGAAGGCAGCCGCGGCGTCCCAGGCGAGCGAGCCGGCCAGGCCGGCCCACAGGGCCACGACCGCGAGCGGGACGAGGTAGTAGCGGTCCGGGAAGCCGTCGTTGTAGGCGCGCGCGAAGATCGTCACCGGCACGAGCCACGCCACCGTCAACAGCACGAACGCGAGACGTGGGCCGCGCGTCCGCACCGCGCCCGCGATCCACGCGACGAGGCCGGCCAGCCCGATGACGAGCGCGGCGGCGCCGAGCTGGGCCGTGAAGATGTCGACGATCGCACCGGGCCCGCCGGCGAACGGGTTCTGGAGCAGGCCGCGGAACTGCAGGCCGAGCACCAGGTAGGCGAAACGGGCCGGCGTCGTCGGGCGAGCGTAGTCGAGCGGCGGGTTCATCGACGCGCGGATCGGGATGTACGCGTACAGCAGCACCGTCAGGAGCACGATCACGCCGGCGCACGCGGCCACGAACCGGGGGCGCCGCACGAACAGCCGTGGCTGGACCGCGAGGAGCAGGAGCAGGATTCCCGGCGCGAGCAGCACGGTCAGGGCGTGGTTCCCGAGCGCCACCGCGTACACCGCCGAGGCGGCGAGCAGGAGGCGATCCGCCGTCTGGTCCGGGCGAGCCTCGCCGCGCGGATCGACCTCGTGGACCCGCTGCGCCCAGGCGACCAGGAGGTACAGCAGCAGCGCCGCCAGGAAGACGTGGAGCGCGTGCGGGTCGGCGCGCTCCGCCTCCCACCAGGCGATCGGCGCGCCGGCGAACAGGAGCCCGGCGGCGATCGCCGGGATCGCCCTGCCCGAGAGCCGCTGCACCGTGGCCGCCACCAGCGCTGCGGCACCGGCGACGAGGAGCGCGGAGAAGAGGTTGATCCGGTAGGCCGTCTCCCCGAAGGGCGAGAGCAGGATGTTCGCCGCCCACGTCAGCAGCACGTACGAGGGAAACCCGGTCGGGTGGGCGATGCCGAGCACCGGACCGACCGTCTGGAACTCGGCCGTGTCCCAGAACCCGACGGTCGGCATCACGGTCGGGATGTAGAGCACGAGCGCGACGATGAACGTGCCGATCCCGCTCACCATCCGAGCACCACGCCCCAGTAGACGCCCCAGGCGTTGATCAGGATCGAGAGGGCGACGAGTGCGACGACGCGCCGGTTGAGGCCCATGCGGGCCATCACGAGCGCGATCGGGACGAGGGCGAACGGCGCGAAGTCGTTGCTGAAGCGCCAGCCGAACTGCACCCAGCCCTGGCTGAAGTGCGCGCTGTCGGCGAGCGCGATGAGCGCGACGGCCAGCAGTCCGCCGGCGACGAGCCGGTCGCGCCGGATCCGGCGCAGCGCCGGGAGCGCGAGCAGGTACGCCGGGCTGGTGAGCAGCAGTCCCATCACGATCGGGTTCGGCTGGAGGGTGCCGCAGTTCGGGTCGAGCAGCGCGATGCCGCAGGACGGGTTGAACTCGGGCGGGTTGAACAGCACGAGCGGCAGGTTCTGCGCGATATAGCGCACGTCTTCGACGCCCCACGTCGGATGGTAGAGCGCCGGGTCGGGATGGTACTCGACGCGGGCGATCTCGGCGTACGCGGGGTTGAAGAACTGCCCGGTGGAGGCGAGGTTGTACCCCGCCAGCAGGAGCAGCGGGATCGCCGCCCCGGCCCCGACCGCCACCAGCCGGGTTCGCCACGAGCCGCCGCCGACGAGGACCGGGAACGGCGCCCCGAAGATCACCGTCAGGCGCGACAGCGAGGCGAGTCCCAGCAGCAGGCCGGCGACGAACGCCGATCGGGCGCCCGTCCACCGGGAGGTGGAGGCGACGGTCGAGGCGGTCGCCGTGGCGGAGGTCCCGCGTGACCGCTCGGCGTCGACGGCGACCGTGACGGACAGCAGCGTCAGCCCGAGCGCGACCACGTGGGCGAGGAACCAGGTGGTGCCGATGGCCGCCGCGTACCAGGCGACCGTCCCGAAGCCGAAGAACGCCGTGGCGGCCACGGCCACCCCCCGATCGCGCACGAGGCGCGTCACCAGCCGCCAGGCGAGCCACACGTCGACCGCGCCGAGCAGCGCCGTGATGAACGAGGCCGGCGTCGCCAGCCCGAGCAGCGCGACGGCGGGGAGCAGCACGACCGCCGGGAGCGGCGGGAACGGGATGATGCCGTAGCCCGGCATGGACGGCAGCGCCATCACGTCCTGGAAGTAGTCGTTCCGGAACGGGCCCGTCGAGACGGGATAGGGGATCGCGAAGCGCCCGTGCAGCCACGCGTCCGCCTGCCAGACGAAGTGGTCGTAGAAGTCGCTGTGGAGCGGGTTCGAGAGGACGTAGACGAGGGCGGCCACGGCCGCGAGCGCGAGGCCGATCCGTCGCGGTGACCAGAACGACAGCCACAGTCCCAGCCCGGTCTGCGGGCCCCCCACGGGAAGAGCCGGGGTGTCGTCGATGGGTCGCCAGGACGGCCACGGACGCGGCGTCCGGGCCGAGGCGAGCGGAGGGCGTCCGACCTGCGTTGCTATACTGCCGTCCACCTCGTCGCTCGTCAGGAGGATCGTTCGCTGGCTCGATCGCCTTCGGCGGGCGGGACCCATGGCCCCGGAGCACCCGAAGGCTCGGCACGGCCCGAAGGATCGGTACGGGCTGCCGGCGGCGTTCCCGCCATCGCGTTGCTGCTGCTCGCCGGGCTCGCCCTGCGCCTCATCATCGCATACGTCCTCTTCCCCGGCTCGGGCTTCAAGACCGACATCTCGAGCTTCACCTCCTGGGCCCTGACGCTCGCCCACTACGGCCCCCCCGGCTTCTACGCAAACGCCGGCTTCGCCGACTACACGCCGGGCTACCTCTGGGTCCTGTGGCTGGTCGGCCTCGCGGGCCAGGCGATCGCCGGCCTGACCGGCACCGCCGCGGTCGAGGTGGTGGGACAGCTGATCAAGCTGCCGGCGATCCTGTTCGACCTGGCGGTCGCGTACGTCCTCTACCGGACGGTCCTCGCGTGGCACGGCCGCCTCGACGAGCCGCTCGCGAGCGGCGGGGAACCGGCCGGCGCCGGTGACCGGGGCGCGAGCGGCGGGGAACCGGCCGCCGACGCCGGGACGAGGCAGGCCGCCTCCGGGGCCGGCGGGTCCTGGGCGGGCCGCTGGGACGAGCGGCACGTGCACCTGCTCGCCCTCGGCGTGGCCGCGCTGTACCTTTTCAACCCCGTCCCCTGGTACGACTCCGCGCTCTGGGGGCAGATGGACTCCCTGGGCGCGCTCATCGTGCTCGGCGCCGTCCTCGCGCTCGTCGCCGGCTGGTCGGAGCCGGCCGCCGCGCTGGCCGTGCTCGCGGCGCTGGTCAAGCCCCAGTTCGGGCTCGTCCTGGCGCCGATCGTGGGGATCATGCTGCTCCGGCGGCACCTCTTCGCCCCGGGCTCCGGCCCGCGGCCCCGCGTCGCCAGCCGGTGGCTCGCGGGCTGGTTCGCAGAGGAGCAGGGCCCGTGGCGGCTCGTCTCGTCGATCGCCGCCGGGCTCGTCGTGCTGTTCGTGGTGATCACGCCGTTCAACCTCGACGTCGTCGGGCTCATCCGGCTGGTCGTGACGACGGCGGGCGAGTACCACTACCTGACGGTCAACGCCTACAACGGCTGGGCCCTGATCGCCGATCCAGGGGGCGCCTCCCTGGCGCAGGCCGGGACGTGGTCGAACGATCTCGTCCCGCTGCTCGGCCCGCTGCCGGGGTTCGCGATCGGCGCGTTCCTGCT
The DNA here is from genome assembly GCA_021790715.1 of Chloroflexota bacterium. Taxonomy (GTDB): domain Bacteria; phylum Chloroflexota; class Limnocylindria; order Limnocylindrales; family CSP1-4; genus JAJYNJ01. The sequence goes on along the minus strand of JAJYGK010000025.1, from coordinate 11,878 downwards.
CTTCGCCGGCATCGCGATCGGCGTGCTGCAGGTGGCCTGGCGCGACAGCCGCCGGTCGATCCTGCTGGCGCTGGCGTTCCTCTCGCTGGCCTTCTTCGTGCTGCCCACCCGGGTGCACGAGCGGTACCTGTTCCCGATCTTCGTCATGATGCCGCTGCTCGCGATGACCTCGAGGCGCTGGCTGGTGGCGACGTTCGTCCTGGCGGCCGCGTCCTTCATGAACCTGCACGGGATCCTGACGCTGCCGCTCTACGCCACCCCGAACATCGCGAACCTCCCGGGCGGCCCCGACTTCCGCTCCGAGCTCGGCGTGACGCTGTCCGCGTTCGGGCACATGGCGATCTTCCTGTTCGCGCTCGTCGCGCTCGACCCCGTCCGCTGGCTCCTCGCGCGCTGGCTGCCGGTCGGCCCGGTGCCGGCCCCGTTCTCGGCGGCCCCGTGGTCCCCCGAGGCCGAGCCGGTCGCGGCCGGCGTGGACCGGACGGCCGATGAGGCCGTGGCGATGGCGGACGCCGGGACGTCCCGGGGCGCGGACGGCCGCGAGGTGACCCGGAGCGCGATCGAGCCGCTGCCCGGGGACGCATCCGCTCCCGCGGCCGGCGAGGATGCGGGTGCCGGGCCCGGAATGGAGTCCGGTGGGGGATTCGGGCCGGAGCTCGCGTCCGCCCCGCCCGGGTCGGGCGTCGGGTTCGCCGCCGTGGCGATGCCCGTCGCGGAGTGGCAGACGCGGGAGGGTGGCCGGTGGGGCCTGGGGGCGCTGCGCGGCCTGCTGGGGCCGGGATCGATCCGGGCGGATCGCAGCCGCCAGCTGCACGGCGAGGGCCTCGGGCGCGTCGCCCGCCTCGACATCTTCGTGATGATCCTGCTGGTGATCTCGGCCTTCACCGTGCGGACGTGGCGGCTCGCGGAGCCGTACGGGATGTACTTCGACGAGATCTACCACGCGCGGACGGCGACGGAGTTCCTGCAGGACTGGCGCTACGGGATGCCGCACTCGATCTACGAGTTCACGCACCCGCACTTCGCCAAGTACATGATGGCGCTCGGGATCGTCGCGTTCGGCGACGACCGCGTCACGGCGACGAGCCAGCTCGACGTGCCCGTCAGGTCGGTCGCGATCGAGCCGCTGTGGGACGAACCGGGGCTCACGACCGGGCGTGACGGGGATCGCCTGTACGTCGCGACGGGCTCCGACGTGCGCGTCTACGACCTCCAGACCCGCGGCCTGGTCGCCACCGTGCCGGTGCCGGGCGCGACCGCGGTCGCCGTCGACACGGTCGGCCACGTCCTCTATGCGGCCGGCTCGGACGGCTCGATCTGGTCCCTGCCGACCACCCGGCTCGACGCGCTGCGCGCGGCCGGCACGCCCGGCGCACCGGCGGTCGCGGCCACGAGGCTGCCCGGGAGCGGCGCGGGCGGACCGGTCCAGCAGCTGCGGGTCTCGACGACCGGCGGGAGCGTGCTGGCCGTCACCACGGCCGGCCAGCTCGTGAGCATCGACCCGGCCACGGGGGCGGTGCTCGGACGCAGCACCGCCTCGGCCGCCGCCGGCACCGGGCCGGTCACCGGCATCGTGCCGCTCGACCCCGTCACGGACGTCACGGTGGACCTCACGAAGCCGTACGACCCCGCGAAGGTCAGCGCGCTCGCGACCGCGCTCGGCGTCGCGAACGGGCCGATCGTCCAGCTGCCCGGCGCCGTCTCGAAGTGGCAGCAGGCGGTCGCGGCGGACACGGCGAAGGTGCACCAGTACGAGGCGCTCTCATCCCGCACCGCCGCCCAGGACGCCGCCCTGGCGAAGGCCAGGGACTCGCTCGCGACCGCCGAGCAGCAGCTCGCCGCGGCGAAGGCAGCCCTGCGCACCGTGGTCGTGTCGGGCTTCCTCAGCGCGCAGCAGGAGACCGCCATCGAGCCCGACCTGCAGGCGCTGGGGAGCGCGGCCAGTCTCTCGACCTCGCCGGTGTTCGCAGTCTCCGGCGGCACGCAGGTCCGGTTCCTCGACGCCTCCACGCTCGATCCGGTCTTCACGGTCCAGCTCCCCGGGCCTGCCAGCGGGATGGGGTTCGCGAACACCACCGACATCGGGCAGCCGACCCTCTACGTCGCCTCGAACCGCACCCTGCAGCTCGTCCAGCTGCCGATCGACGCGCAGCCCGTCCTGGGGACGCCCGTGCCGATGCCCGGTCCCGTGACCAACGTCACGTGGGACGCGGCGTCGGACATGATCCACGCGCTGGGCACCGCGCCGGACGGGAAGACGCCGACGATCTACGTCGTCGAGCCGCACGGCAACGCGGTGTACGCCAACGCGAACCTGCCGTTCACGCCGGCGGCCTGGGCGATGGACCAGCAGCCCGCGAACCCGTCGGGAGACCGCCAGCAGCTGCTCACGTTCTCGGCATCGGGGGCAGTGGCGGCGGTCGACGTCGGCAGCCACGCGTTCGCATGGCGGCTGCCGGGCGTCATCGCGGGCTCGCTGATGATCGCGCTGCTCTACCTGCTGGCCCGCATCCTGTTCCGCCGCCGGTCGATCGGCCTGATCGTCGCCGCGTTCTCGATGGCGAGCGGGATGTTCTTCGCGAACTCGCGGATCGGCATGAACGACATCTACTCGGGCGTCTTCATCGTCGCGGCCTACGTCGTGTTCGCGGCGCTCTGGCTGGGCAGGTGGCGGGGCAGGTCCGCCCTGCTCGTGGGCCTGCCGCTGCTGGGCATCATGCTCGGGCTCGCCGATGCGTCCAAGTGGGTCGGGTTCTACGCGATGGGGGGGATCGGCCTGCTCTTCCTGCTGCGGAGCGGCCTGGGGCGGATCCTCGCCCTGGGCGGGATGGCCGGCCTGGCCGGGATCCTGGGCTACTACTCGCTCAGCGCCCCGGCCGACACCCCGCACCCGCAGATCAACGTGACGTTCGTGATCCTGATGATCGGCATCACGCTGCTGCTGGCCGCCGGGCTCGCGGTCCGGTCGGTCCGCTGGACCGTCGACGAGTTCCGGTTCGCGGTCGTCGCGCCGCTCGTCGTCGGGGTCGTCGCGGCGGTCGGCGGCGTCCTCCTCTCGTCGTCGCTGAAGGGGACGCCCTTCTCGGAGCGCGGGTTCCTGCTCGTCGGCGCGGCCGCCGTCGCGCTGTCGGTGGTCGCCTACGCCGCGCCGCTGCTGCTCGCCAGGCGGGGCATCGGCCCGCTCGCGCCCCCGCCGCAGCCGGGCGACGCGCGCACGTACGTGGATCCGCCGGCCGACCCGCCGGCCGAGAGCTGGCTGGTGCCGGGTGCATCGTTCGGCATCCCGTGGCTGTGGGCGCTCGTCTGCATCACGGTCGTGCCCATCGTCGTGTACGTCATCAGCTACATCCCGTGGGTCGCGCTCGGCAACCAGTTCTGGACGGGCTTCCCGCCGGGCAACCACGGGCAGACGCTCTGGCAGCTGACGATCGAGATGTTCAACTACCACAACGACCTGCGCGTGCCGCACCCGGCGTCGTCGCCGTGGTGGGCCTGGCCGTTCGACCTGAAGCCGGTCTGGTGGTACCAGGGCTCGCTCGCCAACAACACCGGCGCCTCGATCTACGACACGGGCAACCTGGTCCTGTTCTGGCTCTCGATCACGGCCGTCCCCTGGGTGGCGTGGCAGGCCTGGCGGCGGCGGAGCCTCGCGCTCGGCCTCGTCATCTTCGCGGCCGCGAGCCAGTGGCTGCCGTGGGTCTGGGTGGACCGGGCCACGTTCCAGTACCACTTCCTGACCACGCTGCCGTTCACGTTCCTCGCCCTCGCCTACTTCGTCGCGGAGCTGTGGCACGGGCCATCGCCGCGCACCTGGGCGCTGGCGCGCGCCACGGCCGCGGTCGCGATTCTCGGCCCGGCGATCCTCTGGCTCGTCCGGGGGCCCCTGTGCGTCCTGGCTGGAACGGCGATCGTGGACCCCACGTCGCAGGTCTGCGGCACGGTGGCGAACCCGGTGATCGTCACGCAGCGGGTGGCCGCTGCGGCCGCCGTGATCGTGATCGGCGCCCTCGCGGTGGCGTGGCTCTGGTGGTCGCTCCGCGAGCGCCTGGGGGCCATGCTCGCCCGCTCGGCGGCGGGCCCGGACGACGAGGGGACGCCGGCCGGTGGCCTCGCGGGTCTCCGCCCCTTCGCGCCGCTGGCGGTGGCCGTCCTCATCGCCCTGGTCGTCCTGGTGATCGTCCAGTCGGTGGTGCCGGACGTCATGCTGGTCTCGGTGCCGCTGGGAAGCGGGGGCCCGACGGCCGTGGCGCTGATCGTGGGGCTGCTCCTGGCCGGCCCCGCGTGGCTCGTGCTGCGGGCGCGGGACCCGCGTCGCTTCGCCCTCGGCATCGTGATCGCCGCCGCGGTCTGGTTCGTGGTGTGGTACCCGAACATCTCCGCGCTGGCGCTGCCGGCCTCGTTCGTGAACATGTACCAGGGGCTGCTGCCGACCTGGATCTACGACTTCCAGTTCACCGTGAACATGACGCCCGCCGCCCACCCCAAGATCCTGACCGTGGGGGCCGTGGCGCTGATCGTCGCGCTGGTGGTGGCGTCGGCGGCCGTCATGTACGCCGTGCGCGCATGGCACCTGGAGCTCGCGGTGCGCCGCGCCGAGCGCGACGGGCGGATCGCCGAGCCACCGTCGGAGATGGGGTCAGCCCGGCCATAGGATCCGCGGCTCCTTCGGGAGACCGCCCGGCTCCCGGCCGCAGGGCCCGCCCGGCCATGGGGTCCGCGCTCAGTCGGCGGCCAGCGACACCGGGGAGCCGGCCGGGCGAGGCGGCACGTCCGCGTGGAACCCGGGCGGGAGCTGGCCCTGCGCGGCCAGGCGGCGGATGACGAACCCGTAGTAATCGTCGACGCGCTCGGTCACCCGCGCCCAGCCGAACTCGTGCGACCGCTGTCGCCCGGACGCGCCCATCCGCGCCCGCTTCGCGGGGTCGTCGAGCAGCTCGCCGATCGCGGCCGCCAGCGCGTGCGGGTCGCGCGGCGGCACCAGCAGCGCCTGCTCGCCGCGGCGGACGACGCCCTTGTAGCCGTGGATGTCGCTGCACACGATCGGGGTGCCGGCGGCCATCGCCTCCAGCAGGACGATCCCGAAGGACTCGCGCCCCGTGGCGGGCGAGACGTAGATGTCGGCCGTGGCGAACCAGCGCGGCTTCTCCTCCTCGCCGACGCGCCCGAGCATCTCGACCCCGGTCAGCCGCCGCGTGGCGAGGTAGCGACGCGCCTCGCGCTCCTGCGGCCCGTGCCCCACGACGAGCAGGCGGCAGTTGCGGCCCTCGCGACGGAGGAGTCGGAACGCCTTCAGCAGGTGCAGCAGCCCCTTGCGGTCCTCCAGGCGCCCGAGGAAGAGCAGATTCGGGGTCCCGTCGCGCCAGCGCTCGATGGGGCGGGCGCCGGCAAAACGCTCCACCTCCACGCCGTTGGGGATCACCTTGTAGTCGCCCGGAAAGTACTTGTCGATGAAGTAGCGGGCGGCGACGCTCACCGCGATGCGGCCGTGCAGCCGCCGGGCGTAGCTCCCGAGCATCCGCCTCCCGAACTCGTAGGAGGGGCTCCAGCCGTTGTAGGCATGGAACGTGGCGATGTTCACGCTCGTCGACTCGCGCAGCAGCACGAGCGACAGGAACGGCACGAAGGGCTCGTGGAAGTGGAGCAGGTCGAACTGCTCGCGTTCCAGGACGTCGCGGCACTGCGACAGGAAGCGTGGCGAGACGGTCAGCGTCCCCACGGAGCCGTTCGACGGAACGCTGAACCCGCGCCCGATGCGGATGATGTCGCCCTCGCTCGAGCGCTGGAGGCCGTGCGTGCTGCTGATGATGCGGACGTCGTGGCCGCGCTCGCGCAGGTGCTGGTGGAGGAACCCGACGTGGGCGTTGACGCCGCCCGGCAGCGGGTAGATGTACGGCGTGACCAGGCCGATCTTCACGGCGCCGCCCCCCGCCCGGTCAGCACCTCCTCACCGGCATCGGCAGCCGCCGAGTTGTCCGCGCCCTCGCCCGGCAGGGCGCCGGCCGCCGGCCGCCGCTCGTCGGCGAGCAGCTCGTCCGCGGGCCGGTACGGGGCGATCCGGTACGCGTCCTCCGCGGTCGCGCCCGTGAACCTGGGCGGGCGGAGGTTCCCGCCCGGGTACCCCAGGTCGCGGCCCGTCCCGGTGCGCAGCAGGGCGCCCCGCAGGTCGTCACGGATGTCGCGGCTGTACTTGCGCAGCTGGCGCCCGTACATGAGGACCTGGAACCCGAACGTCCAGAACTCGCCGTGCCAACCGGTGCGCCGCTCGACGATCGCGCGCCGGAGATCCTCGGCGGTGCGGCCGGGGAACGTGGTGTAGCCGGTCTGGATCGCCTCGAGGAGGTGCGCGTCGCTGCCCCCGGTCGTGGCCATGCCGAGCTCGTCGGCAAGGGCGACGACCTTCGCGTGGTGCGTCCGCCCGGCATTCGTCGGGTTGAACGCCTCGAGCGCGTCGAAGTGGAAGCGCGGGTCCGGGTCGGCCTGCATGCGCCGGATCGCCCGGCCGCTGGCGCAGATCGGGTAGGGGGCGAGGGGGTGCGCGGCGATCGCGATGCCGCCCTGCTCGTGGACGGCCGCGACCGTGGCGCGCAGCGACTGGAGCGGCCGGATGCGCTCGCGGAGGAACAGCGCCAGGACGTGGCCGCCGCGCGTGGTGACCTCCTCGCCGACGATGACGTCGACCCGCAGCCCGCGGGCGCGCGCGAGTGCCTGGCCCGCGATGGCCGCGTCGACCCGCTCGTGGTCGCTGATCGCGATCACGTCCAGGTCGGTGTTGCGCTCGACGTGCTCGAGGACCTCCTCGACGCTGGCGACGCCATCCGAGGCGAGCGTGTGGATGTGGATGTCCGCCCGCCCCATGCGGACGGGCGTGCCGGACGACGATGCTGCGGCGCTCACGGCTGCCCCCAGATCGGCTGGAAGATGGACCACCACTGCTCCGGCGCCTCCGCGATCAGCCGCTCGAAGGCGCGCGCAACGGACTCGAGGAACTGCCGGGCGCGCTCGTGGCGGCTGCCGGTCGCGGGCACCTCCAGCGGGATCACCGTCCCACGGTACTCCCCGTACCCCACCCGGATCGCCGCCGCCGCGAGCACCGGCACCCCGCTCGTCACGGCGAGGACCCCCGGACCGACGGGCAGGCGCGCGGGCGCGCCGAACAGGGTGACCGGGACCCCCCGGCCAGACACGTCGCGATCGGCGATCAGCCCGACGATGTCGCCGCGCTCGATCGCCCGCTCGAGGGCCTCCCGGGCGCGCGAGGTCGGGACGATCTCGACCCCGGTGCGGCTCCGCGACCGTTCCAGGTACGCCTGCAGGGGGGCATTGGGCAGCGTCTCCATCGGGGCGACGGCGTGGCGGCCACGGGTCACCGTGATGTACTGCGCGGGCAGCTCGAGCGCGCCCATGTGGAGGCCGATGACGATCATGGGGCCCGGCTGGCCCAGCACCCGCTCCGCCAGCTCGGGGTCGGCCAGCGCCATGTGGGCGGCGAGATAGGGCGGGTCGAAGCGCGCGTTCATCGCGACCTCGAGGTAGTACCGCGCGCGGTGCCCGAACGCGTCGCGCAGCAGCCGCTCGAGCGCGGCGGGATCGTGCGCCGCGCGCCGCACGCGGGGCGATGCCGTGCCCTGTTCGTCGAGCCAGGTGCAGACCCGGCGCAGGTTGGCGCGCGCGAGGTCGCGCTGCGCCGGAGCGGCCAGGTACCAGCCGACGCCGGCGAGGTGGGCGAGGCGCTGCATGGGACCCGGCGGAAGCCGCGAGAGAATGCCCGACGCCACGGCGATCGCGCGGGCGAGCGCCCGCTGGCGCAGCGTCGCGCGCCGGCGCACCTTCTCCGGCGGCAGGCTCCGCCTCCCGCCTCCGGCCGGCGTCTCCCCGTCCGGAGCCGCGCCGTCCGGCGTCCGCCGTTCAGCCATCCGCCACCGGCTCCGCGGCCGTTGTCCGCCGTCGTCCGCCCCGTCGGACGCGTCCGCCGCGAGCCGCGTCGCCGTCGTCGTCGAGCGCCTCGTGTGCTCGGGCCTCGAGCTCGTCGCCCTCGCGGTCCGTCTCCGGCCAGATCGGCTTGAAGCAGTACCACTGCTCCGGGGCGACCTCGATCGCGGCCTGCAGCGCTTCGGCGACCGCCTGGGTGGCGCGCTGGATCGCCGCCGGCGACCCGGACTCGACCTCGATCGGCTCGCCGTGCTCGGCGTGGTAGCGGCCGTCCGGCCCCCGGCGGTTCACGACCGGGACGATGGCGGCCCCGGTCCGCGCCGCGAGCGACGCGGGGCCCGCCGGCAGCGTGGTCCAGTCGCCGAAGAACCGGACGGGGATCCCGTCCGGCCGGTAGCCCCAGTCGACCAGCAGGGCCAGGATGCCGCGGTCGCGCAGGACGCGGTGGATCTCGCGCAGGTTGCGCCACGCGATCACCTGCACGCCCCACCGTCGGCGCTGCTCGGCCAGCAGCTGGTACAGCTCGGGGAACGCGGTGTCGTCGGCGACGCCGTAGGCGGGGAACCCGTGCGACGCCATGGCCGCCGCGAGCGTCTCCATGCTGCCGACGTGGAGCGTGACGATGATCATCGCGCGGCCCTCGTCGCGGAGCCGCTCGTGGAGCCGCCTGAACGACTCCAGCCCGCGCTCACCGCCTGCGTCGACCAGGCGGGCCGGCACCTCGGGCGGCAGGGCCGGCAGCCGCATGAGCCCCACCACGTAGCGGGCATAGGCGCGGTAGGTCGCGCGCGCCAGCCGGCCGACGCGCGGGTGTTCCGCCGGCAGGCCGAGCACGTGGCTCGCGTTGGCGGTGATCGCGCGCCGTTTCGCGGGCCACAGCGCGTAGCCCGCGAGGAAGCCGGCCTGCGCGATCAGCACCACCGGCTCCTCGGGCAGGTGGCCGAGCAGCCACGACGCGGCCCGGTAGGCCAGCACCGTGGCCTTCTCGTGCACGCGCTGCAGGATCCGGAGCGACCGTCGCCGCTCCGGTCCCCGCCGGTGGGGGGCGTACCGGACGCCGCTCACGCGGTCGCCCGGCGCCGTCCCCCCGCGACCGTCGCCAGCCGCCATCGATGCTCCCGGATCAGGCGCGCTCGGCGGCTGCGCGCTTCCTCGACTGCGGCGCGCGCTTCGTCACCTTCGCGGGCGCGGGCTCGTCGCCGTGCAGCGTCTCGTTGTCCTCGCCCCGGATGAACGCCTCGACGCGCTCGCGCGCGATGTCGTCGTGGATCTGGATGGGCGGGCTCTTCATGAAGTACGACGACGGGCCGACGAGCGTCCCGGTGAGCCCGCGGTCGAGGCCGAGCTTCAGGCAGCGGACGGCGTCGATGACCACGCCGGCGCTGTTCGGGCTGTCCCAGACCTCGAGCTTGAGCTCGGCGTTGAGCGGCACGTCACCGAACGTCGTGCCCTCCATCCGGATGTAGCACCACTTGCGGTCCTGCAGCCACGGCACGTGGTCCGACGGGCCGACGTGGATGTCGTCCGGGTCCATCTCGTAGTCGAGCATCGAGGTGACGGCGTTCGTCTTCGAGATCTTCTTGGACTCGAGGCGCTCGCGCTCGAGCATGTTCAGGAAGTCGGTGTTGCCGCCGAAGTTGAGCTGGTAGGTCCGCTCGAGCTTGACGCCGCGGTCCATGAAGAGGCGGGTCATGACGCGGTGGCTGATCGTCGCCCCGACCTGGCTCTTGACGTCGTCACCGATGACCGGCAGGCCGGCCTCGGCGAAGCGGCGCTGCCAGTACGGCTCGCGGCCGATGAAGACCGGGATGCAGTTGACGACGGCGACGCCGGCGTTGAGAGCCTGCTCGACGTACCACTTCGTCGCCTCCTCGGAGCCGACGGGCAGGTAGTTGATGACGACGTCGACCTCGCGCTCGCGCAGGATCCCGGTGATGTCGGCCGTCGGGCCCGGCGCCTTCTCGATGACCTGGCTGAGGTACTTGCCCAGGCCATCGTGCGTCATCCCGCGCTCGACCTTCACGCCGAGGTTCGAGACCTGCTGGAAGACGTACGTGTTGTTCGGCTTGGCGTAGATCGCCTCGGACAGGTCCTTGCCGACCTTGTTCTTGTCGATGTCGAACGCCGCGACGAACTCGATGTCGCGGATGTGGTAGCCGCCGAGGTCGACGTGCATGATCCCCGGGATCGTGTCCTCGGGATCCGCGTTCTCGTAGTAGTAGCGGCCCTGCACCAGGCTGCTCGCGCAGTTCCCGACGCCGATGATCGCGACGCGGATCTTGCCGTCCTTGCGCCGCGGCTGACGCTGCGCCGCTCCGGTCGACGCGCTGGCGCCGGCGCCGTTGCCGTTGGTGCCGCCCGCGGTCGGGGTGACCTTCTTCGTCTCGTCCACTTGATTCGCTACTCCTTCACTCGATGCGCCTGGGCGCGAACATGCCAGACCCGCTGGAGGACCGTGATGGTGCTGAGGGCGAACAGGATGACGAGTGTCGCCGCAAGCCAGGGTTGTCCGCCGGAGGTCGACAGCCGGGAGCCGAACAGGTCGATCGACCCGCCTGCACCCGACGCCCCCGCCATGCCGCCGGTCAGCCCGGTGACGACGAGACCGATGCCCATGATGACGACCCGCTCCGCCCGTGGCGCGACGCCCACGTCGCCACCGAACCCGAGCCCCTCGGCGCGGGCACGCGTGTAGCTGACGAGGAACGCCGAGATCATGGCCAGCGCGGCCAGGGCCGGCAGCGGCGAGGCCGCGGCCGTGGTCCCGGCGACGATTCCCGCGTACAGCACGCCCTCTCCGCCCCGGTCGAGCGTGCTGTCGAGGAACGCGCCGAAGCGGGACACCCGCGCCGTCGCCCGTGCGAGCGCCCCGTCGAGCATGTCGAACGCCGCGAACAGGAGGCTCACGACGCCCGCCGTGGTCCAGTGGCCGGTCGCCGCGAGCCCCGCCGCGACGCAGACGCCGAGGAACCCGATCACCGTCAGCGCGTTGGGCGTCAGCCCGACGCGGCCGGCGGCGAGGGCCACCGGCACGGCCAGCGACCTGATGCGCGCCCTGGTCTCCGGCGGGACCAGCGAATGCTCGGTCACGCCGTCGCTCCGTCCGCCGCCACCGGTGCGCCGCCGCCCGGGCCGTCTGCCAGCGGTTCCGCCAGGAGTCGCTCCTGGCTGCGCTGGTAGCGCTCGAACTCGTCGCGCCGGAGCGAGCAGATGACCTCGCGGCCCACCCGGCGCGTCTCGACGAGGCCGGCGGCCCGCAGCGTGCGCAGGTGCCAGGAGACGAGCGGCTGGGACAGGTCGACGAGCTCGACCAGGTCGGTGACGGTCGCCGGGGACTCGGCGAGCCGGCGGATCATCCGGAGCCGGGTCACGTCACCCAGCGCCTTGTGGAAGGCGCGCAGGTCGCGGAGCTCGTCCGGGGCGGCCGTGATGGTCGCGATGGTCGACCGGATGTGTGCCGGGGAGGGCAGGGCAGTGGCCTCACGTGAGTGGGACTTTATATAAAGCGTTGCTGATGCTACCACTCGCGACAGCCCCGTCAAGCAGGGGGCCCGTGCTAGAGGCAGTCCATGGCTGCGCTCCGCTAGACCCGCGGGCCTGGAAGCGGATGGCCGTCGGGACGTGGCGGCCATGGTCCGGCGGGGACTGCCCTGATCCGTGCCCTCCCGCCGGCGCGCCGCGAGCCGCGCCGAGACGCAGGTTCATTCCGGGGCCGGGGTGCCGTTCCGGCCGCGGGCGCTATCGTTGGCGCGTTCGGGGGCTGGCGGCTGCGGAGTCCGTCCCGGCACGCGCGTCCCGGCGTCAGCCCGGGCCCGATACCGGTTCCGCCGCCGGGCGGTGCATCAGGTTTCGGCGTCCCTCCGGGCTCCCAGGGCCCGGGCCGCTCGATCGCGCGCCAGCATCTACTAGCGGCAGTTCATGGCTCTCGGACTCGGACTCGGACTCGGAC
>JAJYGK010000107.1 GCA_021790715.1 Chloroflexota bacterium | reverse complement strand
GAGGATCGGTTCGGCGCCGATCTCGCGCTCGGGAGGCACGCCGACGTCATCGACGAGCTGACCGTGCTCGTCGATGCGCATCCGTTGCGCGAGCACGCGCGCGGCCAGCTCATGGTCGCCCTGTACCGTGCCGGGCGCCAGGCGGAGGCGCTGCGCACGTACGCGGCCGGCCGGCAGCTCCTGGCCGAGGAGCTCGGCATCGATCCCGGCCCGGAGCTCCAGCAGATCGAGGGACAGGTGCTGCGCCAGGATCCGCGCCTGGACCCGCCCGCGCGTCATCATGTCGTCCGCAATCCCTACAAGGGGCTGCGGCCGTTCGAGGAGCGGGACAGCGCGGACTTCTTCGGGCGGGAGGTGCTGATCGAGCGCCTGATCGCCCGCCTGGCCGAAGCGCAGCGTCGGGGACGGCTGCTCGCTGTCGTCGGGCCCAGCGGCTGCGGCAAGTCCAGTGCCGTGCGAGCCGGCCTGCTCCCGGCCCTGCGTCGCGGCGAGATCCCCGGCAGCGAGCGCTGGGCCCTTGCCGTCATGCAACCCGGTGCCCGCCCGTTCCGCGAGCTCGCGGCGGGGCTGCAGGTCGTGATGCCCGAGAGCGCCGACGGGCTGGAGGCCCGCCTGCGCGAGCCGGGCGGGCTGGCTCGCGAGCTGCGGGCCCACCTGGAGGCACCACTCCTGCTCGTCGTCGACCAGTGCGAGGAGCTCTTCTCGCTCTCCCCTGCGGACGATCGTGACGCGTTCTGCGCGGCGCTCGTCGACGCGCTGTCGGCCGCCGACGGGCGGCTGCTCGTGGTCGCGGCACTGCGCGCCGACTATCTCGGCGGGCCGCTCCTGGTGCCCGGGGTCGGGGAACTGATCCGGACCGGGACCGAGATCGTGACGCCGATGACGCGCGACGAGCTGGAGCGGGCGATCGTCCGGCCGGCCGAGTCGGTGGGCGTGCAGCTGGAGGCCGGGCTGGTCGCGCAGATCCTGGCGGATGTCGGGCGGCAGCCGGGCGCACTCCCCGTGCTCCAGTTCGCGCTCATGGAGCTGATGGAGCGCGCGGAAGGCATGCGCATGACGCGCGAGGCCTACGAGGCGATCGGAGGCGTGCCGGGCGCGCTCGACCGGCAGGCGGACTCGACGCTGGCCGGGCTCGACGCCCCGCGCGTCGAGATCGCCCGCCAGGTGTTCCTGCGTCTCGTGGTCCCGGGCGAGGGGGGCGCGCCGGTGGCCAGGCGGGTGGCCCGGAGGGAGCTCCTGGCGATGTCGGACCAGGCCCGCGTCGTCGACGAGGTCATCGACACGTTCGGCAGGAGCCGGCTCCTCTCGTTCGACCAGGACGCGACGACCGGCGAGCGCACGGTCGAGCTCGCGCACGAGGCGCTGCTGTCACGCTGGCCACGCCTGGTCGGCTGGCTCGAGGAGGCGCGGCAGGATCTGTGGACGCGCCGCCGGCTCGAGGACGCGGCAATCGACTGGGCCAGTGCCGAACGTGACCCCGGGTTTCTCCTGTCGGGCACTCGACTCGACCTCTTCGCGTCATGGGCAGCCACGACCCGCCTGCGCCTGGATGCGTCGGAGCGCGAGCTGCTCGAGGCCAGTCTGGCCGAGCGGCGCCGGCTCGACGGTGTCCAGAAGGTCCGGATCGCGCACGAGCGGGCGCTCGAGCGGCGCGCTGCCCGGCGCCTGCGCAGCCTCGTCGCCGTGCTGGCTGCCGCCGTGCTCCTCGTCACGTCGCTCATGGCCGTCGTGTACGGGCAGGGCGAGGCGGCCCGCGAGCAGGGTGACATCGCGGCGGCGCGCGAGCTGGCCGCAGCATCCATCGGCAGGCTGGGTGTCGACCCGACGCTCAGTCTCCTGCTCGCCCGACGCGCGGCCGACGCCACCGTCGGGCGCGGGTACGTCGTCGAGGAGGCCCTGGACGCGCTGAACTGGTCGCTGCAGGCAGCCCACGCGCCCTACCCCCCGGGCGAGGCGCCCGCGGCCGTCCGGAACGGGCCCGACGGCCCGCGTGGGATCGAGCTCCTGCCTCCCGGCCGCCTCATGGAACTCGCATCCGCCGCGGCCGTCCGTTCCCTCTCGCCGGCCGAGTGCCGCACCTACCTGCATCGCAGCCCGTGTCCGGCATCCCCGGCGCCGTCCGACGGAGAGATCCGGGTCTACACGGCGGCTGGAACCGTCCCAATCGAACGGTTGGCGAGCACCTCTCTTGCCGGGACCCGGGTGGAGGCGATCTCGGAGCTCCCGAGCGGCGTCGATATCCTCGACGCGTCGTTCGCCGCGGCGACGGGGATCGAGGTCGCGTGGGCGCCCGCGGAGGACGCCCTGGCGGCACGCCTCGAGTCCGACAACCTCCCGGACATCGCGATCGTCCGACGGCCCGCGCAGGTCGCAGAGCTTGCGCGTCGCGGGCTGCTCGTCGAGCTGTCGGCATTCGTCGATGTCGGCGCGTTCAAGGCGTCGGACGGTCCGTACCTCGCCGGGCTGGGAACCGTGGCCGCCGAAGGCGCGTGGCCGGCGGCTGACGGTCCGGTGTACGCGGTGCCGGTGGCGCTGGAGGCGAGGAGCACGGTCTGGTATCCGAGGGCCGAGTTCGAACGAGCCGGATACGGCGTGCCGGGAAGTCTCGACGCTCTGTACGCGCTGAGCGGGCGGATGGTGGCTGACGGCGTCCACCCGTGGTGCATCGGGCTCGCGTCCTCCGCGACGCCGCACGACGCCGTCGATTTCGTGGAGGAGCTGGTCCTGCGTCTAGCCGGCCGCGCCGCGTATGACCGGTGGACGAACGGCCTCACGGCCTTCGTCGACAGCCCCGTGCGCAACGCGTTTCAGGCGTTCCGGGCACTCGCGTCGAGCACTGGCACGACATTGGGCGGGGCAGGAGGCGCGCTGCAGACTCCGGAGCGGCTCGCCGCGTGGCCGATGTTCGTCGTCCCGCCCGCATGCTGGCTGCATCTCGGCGGCGGCACCGAGCGCTCCTCCCTCCCTGCCGGCCGGTCCGGGAGCGTGGCCGCGTTTCCGTTCCCGGGCAAGGATCCTGCATCCTCGGCCGGGCTTCGGGGCCAGGCGTTCATGCTGATCGTCTTCCACGATCGTCCGGAGGTGCGCCGAGCCGTCGGGGCCATGCTGTCCGCCCCGCGTGCGACCGTGCTCGACTCGCTCGCACGTGCCGGGATGTGGTCGGCGGTGCCGGGGGCGAAAGGGCCAGAGCTCGATGCCACGCGGACGCTCGAGGGCGAGCGGCTGAACGCCGCGCTCCGCGACGGGACGTTCCGGGTCGCCGCCTCCGATCTCATGCCGACGGCCGCCTCCATCGCGTTCACCCAGGGCATCCTCACGTACCTGACCCGGGGAGAGGGCAGCCTGGAGGACGTCCTGGTGGGCATCGACCGCAGCCGGAGCGCGGCTACGTCCGGGGGGCCGTCCGATGTGTCCGGGGGCTAAGGGCCCGTCAGGAAACAACAGCCTCGGACAGTGGTAGCCGCTCGCGCGGGATGAGCGTGTAGTTCCAGTCTCCGTGGAAGGCGTCGCGCTCCAGGTACAGGGCCTCCATCTCGGCGTCGGCCACCT
>JAJYGK010000074.1 GCA_021790715.1 Chloroflexota bacterium | reverse complement strand
TGGGGGCCTCGAGCGGGGCCTCCGCTGCGTCGGACATGCTGACCGCCCTGGGACCCGCGGGCCCGGAGGTCGCCGTCTCCGTCACGACCGCCGGCCCGGCCCGCGCCACCGCCGAGGATCGCCTCGTCGCGCTGGGCGGCCGGGTCGCGAACCAGGACGCGCGCGGATTCGAGGCGTACGCGCCGGTGTCGACGCTCGACGCCCTCGCCTCCGTGCCCGGGGTGACGCGGATCGAGCCGATCCGTCGGCCGGTACTCTCGGTCTCGCTCTCGGACGTCGTCGCCCTGCAGGGCGCGAGCGCATGGCAGTCCTCGGGCGCGGCGGGCGCCGGCGTCAGGATCGGGATCATCGACGGTGGGTTCTCGGGGCTCGGTGCGCTCCTCGGCGTGGACCTGCCCCGGACCGTCACGGCGCGCTGCTACACCGGCGTGGGCGCCTACACGTCCGCCCTGGCCGCGTGCGCCGACGGCGGCGAGACGCACGGGACGGCGGTGGCGGAGTCCGTGGCCGCCATGGCGCCCGATGCCTCGCTCTGGATCGCCGACCCCGTCTCGCAGGACGACATGCTGGCGACGATCGACTGGATGACGGCCCACGGCGTGCGGATCATCAACGCGTCGTGGACGGACTCGGGCTTCGAGGGACCGGGAGACGGCACGAGCCCGTACAGTGGAACGGCGTACGAGCTCGTCGACCGGGCCGTGGCCGACGGGGCGCTGTGGGTCAACGCGGCGGGGAACTCCGGGGACCAGGGGTGGATCGGTCCCTGGCGCGAGGACGCCGGCGGGTGGCTCGAGTTCTCCGGCACGGACACGGCGAACCGCCTGACGCTCCAGCAGGGAGATCACGTGGTGGTCTCGATGCGCTGGTCGGACCCGTGGGGCCATGCCACCGACGACTACGACCTGGGCCTGTACGCGGCGGGGAATCCGGCCCCCGTTGCGTCGTCCAGCGACGTGCAGAACGGCACCGGCGATCCCGTCGAGACGCTCGAGTACGACGTCCCGGCGACCGGCGTCTACGAGATCGCCGCGCACCGGCACAGCGGCGGCGCCGCGGCGCGCGTGCAGCTGATCGTGCAGACGGAGTCCGAGTCGCCGCTCCAGTACGCCGTGCCGCAGGACACGCTGACGGCACCGGCCGACGGCCGGAGCCCCGGCATGCTCGTCGTCGGCGCGGTGAGCCCGACCGACCCGACGAGCGTGGAGCCCTACAGCGGCAGGGGCCCGACACTGGACGGCCGCATCCGGCCCGACATCGTGGCCGCCGACTGTGCCGACACCCGGACGTACGCCCCGTTCTGCGGAACGAGCCAGGCGACCCCGTTCGTATCGGGGGCCGCCGCGGACGTGCTGTCCGCGCACCCCACGTGGACGACGTCGCAGCTGGTCGCCTATCTCACGTCGCACGCCGTCCCGCTCGGCTCGCCCGTCCCGAACGCGACGGCCGGCCACGGTCGTCTGTCGCTCGGCCCCGTGCCGAACCAGGCGGTCGCGCTGCGGTTCGCGGTCAGCCCGGCCGGGGGCGTGGCCGGGGCCGCGCTCGTCCTGCAGCCCGTGGTCGAGGTGCTCGACGGAACCGGCGAACGCGTGACGGCGGGGGCGAATGCGACGATGCCGGTCTCCCTGGCGGCCTCGGGTGCCGCGGGCCCCGTTGCCCTGGCGTGCACGGGGGGCACCACGGTCGATGCGGTCGCGGGCGTGGCGCGCTTCGACGGCTGCAGCCTTGACGCTCCCGCCGCCGGAGTGACGATGGTGGCGTCCGGCGGGAACCTGCCGCCGGCGACGTCGGCGTCGTTCGACGTCGTGCCGCAGTCGACTCCCGCGGCGAGCGTGGAACTGCTGACGCCGACGCCGGTGATCTCGTGGTCGTCCGCGGCCGCGTTCACGATCCGGCTGGCGGCCACGGCCGGGACGCCGATCGAGGACCGGCCCGTTGCGATCGAGGCGTCCCCGGACGGAGTGTCGTGGGGCACGATCGTGTCGCTGCAGACCGGGAGCGGCGGCACCGTCGATGCCACCTACCGCCCGGCGACGAACCTGTGGTATCGCGCGGTCCTGCTGCCGTCCGCGGACCTCGCGCCCGCGGCGTCGTCGGAGACGCGCGTCGTCGTCCGGCAGATCGCGCTGCTGCGCCCGGCGCCGGCCACGCGCTCGATCTCCCGCGGCACCCCCGTCACGTTCTCGACGACGGTGCGCCCGCTGCGGGCTGGGCTGCCGACGCCGGTGGTCACGTACCGCGTCTACCACCTGGTGGCGGGACGCTGGCAGCTGGCGGCGGAGCGCCGGATCGTCGCTCCGGACGGGATCGCGACGCTGCGCTGGACGTTCTCGGCGGCCGGGGCCTGGTACGTGCGCTCGATGGCGGTGCCCACGGTCCACAATGCCAACAGCGCGTGGACGCCGGTCGACCGCTACGCGGTGAGCTGAGCGCCGCACCCTGCCATTGGGCACGACCCGATGGGGGGCGGGACGTACGCCGTTCGGGTGATGTGGCGACAGGCCTCGCGGGCTACCGTACTGGCCGAGGACGGCGGTGTTCCCCCCGCGCCGCCGCCCCTCTTCCCGATCCCCGATCTCCCGCCTGGGCCGCTTCGCGGTCCGCTGCCGTCCCGGGCAGGTCAGGCACCCCGTCGCAGCAGCCGGAAGCGACGCCGCGGCGCGTCCGGCTCCTCTTCGGGCTCGGAGATCCCGGCGACGATCGAGGCCAGGTTCGCCAACCGCTCGGCGGCCTCCGACCGGGGCGCCGAGCGCACGACCGGGACGCCCTCGTTGACCGCCTTGCCGAAGAGCAGGTCGTGGTGCGGCATCTCGATCGCGATGGAGGTGCCGAGCGTCTCCTCGATGTCGGTGCGCTTGAGCGGTTCGTGCGCGAAGAGATGATTGACGACGTGCACGGCTCGGTCGCCGAGTCGCCGCTCGCCGAGGATCTGCTCGACGGAGACGAGCGCCCGCAGGGACGGGATCTCCGGCAGCGTGACCAGCACGATGCGGTCGGCGGCCTCGAGGAACGCGAGCGTGCGCGAGTCGAGCGACGAGCCGCCGTCCACGATCACGAGCTGGTAGGCGGCCCGGAGCTCGTCCAGGGCGGCCACGATGCCGCTGCCGGTGAGACGGTCGGCCGTCTCCGCGTCGTCCGGCAGGCAGAAGATGTCGAGCGGGCCCACGTGCTCGGCGGCGCCCCGCACCGACGCCTCGTCGATGCCGGCGGCCAGGTCCGTCACGTCGTGGTGCGGCGTGAGGTCGAGATGCACGGGCACCTGCCCGATCGGCAGCGCCAGGTCGACCAGCGCCACCTGACCGGGCTGCCGGTCGGCGAGCGCGACCGCGACGTTGACCGCGAGCGTCGTGACCCCCACGCCTCCCTTGGCGCCGAGGAACGCGACGATCCGGCGCGGTCGCTCGACCGCGGCCGTGCCGGGCCGGGCCGGAGCCGTTCCGCCCGACACCTGCAGCCGGACGGCGAGCGCGTCGACGCGCGCGACGAGCTCGCGGGCGTCGTACGGCCGCGCGATCACGTCGTCGGCGCCGGACTCGAGCAGGCGGATGCGCTCGTCGACCTCGGCCGTCTGTGTGAAGCAGAGGATCGGCAGCGGCGCGGTCGCCGCGTTCGCCCGGATCTCGTGCACGATCCCGACGGCACCGGGGAGGGAGGGAGCCACCGGCTCCTCGTCGGCCCCGGCGACGGCCACCGGCTCCTCGTCGGCCCCGGCGACGGCCGACTCCTCGTCCGCGGCGGCGCCGTCCTCGTCCTCCGGGCCCGCTTCGACGTCTGCGGCCCGGATCGCCCTCGCGGGGGCCGTCCCGCCGGCCGGCTGCGCCTCGTGCGGCAGGTCGAGGAGGAGCATGTCGTGGGCGGCGGCGCGCTGCACGAGATCCGTCGCGTCGGGGACGACGTCGACGGCGTGCCCGGCGTGTCGGAGGATCTCCGCGATTCGATCGCCCTCGGCCTCGTCGGGCTCGAGCAGCAGAATCGAGTGGCCGGACACCGTCACCTCCGGAATGCACCTGTGCAGGACGCGGACAGTCTAGCAGGGGCCGGATGGTATACTCGCGCCGCCTTTCGGCTCCGCCGGCCGATCGTCTGCGCGTGCGTCGCACACGGGCACGGACCGAGCGGGGCGTATCCCATAGGAAGGAGAACGGCGTGCGCCGCTACGAACTCATGCTCGTCCTCCGGCCGGATCTGCCGGAGGATCGCGTCCAGGCGACCCTGGATCGCATCACCCGGTCGATCAGCGCGGCCGAGGGCCAGCTCGTGAAGGTGAGCCCCTGGGGCCGCCGCCGGCTGGCCTACCAGATCGGACCCTACCGGGAAGGCTCCTACTACATCGTGCTGTTCGACGCCCCGTCGGCAGCCGTGGACGAGATCGAGCGCGGGCTCCGGATCACGGAGGAGCTCCTGCGCCATCTCGTGACCCGCGTCGAGCGCCCGGCCGCGCGCCGCAGCGAGAACGAGGCCGAGGCCGCGCCGCTCGAGGAGGAAGAGGAGCCGCAGGGCGAGTTCATCGACGAATCGGAGAGCGAAGCCGCGCCCGCCGCGATCGACTGACGGCGCCGGACGCAGGCCGGGAGGACGGCGATGTCGCTCAACAAGTGCATGATCATCGGGAACCTCGGCCGGGATCCCGAGATGCGCTATACGCCGAACGGCCAGGCCGTGACACAGTTCACGGTCGCCGTGAACCGCAACTTCAAGGGCCAGAACGGCGACTGGCAGGAGGAGACCGAGTGGTTCCGGGTGGTCGCCTGGGGACCGCTCGCGGAGCGGACTGCCGAGTACCTGCGCAAGGGGCGCAAGGTCTACGTCGAGGGCCGTCTCCAGACCCGCCAGTGGGAAGACCGCGAGGGCCAGAAGCGGTACACCACCGAGCTCGTCGCGCAGACGGTCACCGCGCTCGACAGCAGGCCGCGCGAGGAGATGGAAGCGTCCGAGGCTCCGGCACGCGGGCCGCGCCGGGAGGCACCCGAGGCTGGCGGTGAGCCGGCCGACACGTACACCGACCTGGACGACCTGCCCTTCTGAACCACCGGCGCCCCGCCGGCCCGGGATCCCGGCGGCGGCGCACACCGATGCACCCGGTCCCGCACGAACGAACGAGGATCGCGAACCGTGCCGACTCCCAAGTCCAAGAAGCGTGACGACTACTACCGCGACCGGCGGCGCCGCAAGGTCTGCGCGTTCTGCGCCGACAAGGCGACGCAGATCGACTACAAGGAGGTCAACCGCCTCCGCCGCTACCTCTCGGAGCGCGCCAAGATCGAGCCGCGCCGCAAGACCGGCACGTGCGCGGAGCACCAGCGCCAGCTGTCCGTGGCGCTGAAGCGTGCACGCCACGTGGCGCTGCTCCCGTACGCCCCCCAGCACCTGCGGCCCTGATCCGGCGCACCGACGGCCGTGCAGGGACCAGCGCGCTCGCACCCTGAGCCGCCGGTGACCCGGGCCGTCTCGCGGGCCGCGGGCATCGGCGCCCCGGTCCGCGCATCCGGGCGATGCAGATGGAGCTGACGCTGCTGCTCGCCGTCGGGGGGATCCTCGCCGGCGGCTTCGGCGCGCTGCTCGGGCTCGGCGGCGGGATCCTGGTGGTGCCCCTCCTGACGCTCGGGTTCGGGCTGCCGTTCCGCGAGGCGGCCGCGATCAGCCTCATGGGGGTCATCACCACGTCGTCGTCCAGCGCCGCCGTGTACCTGCGGCGGCGGACGGCAAACCTCCGGCTCGGCCTCACCCTCGAGCTGTTCACGGCGACCGGCGCCCTGGTGGGCGGCCTGGTGGCATTCGCGCTGTCCGAGCGGATGCTCGCCGGGCTGATGGCCGCCATGCTCATCTACACGGCCTGGACCATGCTCCGCCGCGCGCTCTCCGAGCGCCGTGACGCGGCCGGCGCCGCGGCGCAGGCACCGACACGCGGGGCCGCTCCCGCGGCGGATCCGGCGGTTCCGGCAGATCCGGCGGCTGCGGTGGCGGGCGCCGATCCGCCCGCCGGCGACCCGCCCACGGTCGGCGCGCCGGTGTCGCCCTCCACCGCGCGCGGCTCGTACGTCGCCGCCCTCGGCGGCTCCGACTACGTCGTGCGCCGCCTTCCGTTCGGCGCGGCGCTGGCATTCGCGGCCGGAATCCTCTCGGCGCTGCTCGGCGTCGGCGGCGGAGTCGTCCAGGTGCCGGCGATGAACCTGGTGATGGGTGTCCCGCTCCGCGTCTCCACGGCGACGAGCAACCTCATGATGGGCGTCACGGCCTCGGCCGGCGCGCTCGTGTACGTGCTGCGCGGCCAGGTGGATCCCTACGTCGCCGGACCCGTCGTCGTCGGCGTCTTCCTGGGGGCGGTCTCCACCTCGCGCGTCGCACACCTGGTCCCCACCCGGATCCTGCGCCTGCTGTTCGTCGTGGTGCTGTGCTACACGGCGTTCGAGATGGCGAGCCGGGCGCTCGGACTGCCGATCGGGCCGCTCGGTGCCTGAGCCCGCCGGCCGCCGGCCCGACACCGTGGACGCCGCCGCGCGGGTCCTCGCCACCGGCACGTACGTGAGCGTGGCACTGGCGGCGATCGGCACGTTCCTCATGCTCCTGGCGGGGCACGTCCCGGTGACGCAGCGGGGACCGGGCCTCGATCTCGCCCGCCTGCCGGCCGAGCTGCTCGGCGGCCGCGCGTCGGCGTTCCTCTGGGTCGCGCTGCTGGTCGCGGTGCTGCTGCCGTCGGCCAGGGTGATCGTCGCGGCGGTCGGCTACCTGCGGGAGGGGGATCCCCGGCAGTCCCGCGTCGCGGTGGCCGTGCTGTGCGTCCTCGTCGCCTCCACCGTGATCGCGCTCGTCACGAAGTAGGCGCGGCGTGGACGTGCTCCTCATGCTCGCGGCGCTGGCGCTGATCCTGGCCGGAGCGGAGCTGTTCACCAACGGCGTCGAATGGATGGGCCACAAGCTCGACCTGGCCGAGGGCGCGGTCGGGAGCGTCCTGGCCGCCGTCGGGACCGCGATGCCGGAGACGATGATCCCGTTCGTGGCGATCCTCCTCGGCGCGCGCAACGGCACGTCGAGCGAGGACGGGATCGCCGTCGGCGCGATCCTGGGCGCCCCGTTCATGCTCGCGACGCTCGCCATGCTGGTGACAGGCGTGGCGGTTCTCGTCCGGGCCCGGACGCCCGGCCGTGACGACCGTCTGCTGGTGGACACGCGGGTCATCGGCCGCGACGTGCGGCAGTTCGCGGTGGCCTACGCCCTGGCGATCGGGGCCGCATTCCTGCCGCCGTCGCTCGCGGCGGGGAAGCTGCTCGTGGGGGCCGTGCTGCTCGGGATGTACGCGCTCTACGTGCGTGCGCATCTCGCGGCGGAGCGCTCGGAGGAGGCCGGCGAGGGGCTGCGCCCGCTGCGGTTCGGGCGACTGGACCCGCTCCGGCACCAGCGCCCGCCACGGTTCCGCCTCGTGTCGTTCCAGGTCGTCGCGGCGCTCGCCGCCATCGTCGCCGGGGCCGTCGTCTTCGTCGACGCCGTGAGCCACGTCGCGTCGGGCCTGGGCGTCGACCCGACGATCGTCACGCTCGTGGTCGCCCCGATCGCGACGGAGCTGCCCGAGAAGTTCAACAGCGTGATCTGGATCGGCCAGGGGAAGGACACGCTGTCGATCGGCAACATCACCGGCGCGATGGTGTTCCAGAGCTGCATCCCCACGGTGCTTGCGCTGGCGCTCGCGGCCGACGCCTGGGCGGTGACGCCGGCATCGCTGCTCGGCTTCGCCTCGGCGGGGATCGCGTTCGCGTCGGCGGCGGCGATCTTCCTGCCGATGGTGCGCCGGGATCGCCTCACGGGGCGCGGCCTGCTCGCCGGCGGCGGGTTCTACGTCGTGTACCTCGGGCTCGTCGCGGCCTCGCTCGCGGGCGTGATCTGACCTCACCCGATCTCGGGGCGTCGAGAGGGCCCGGATGCCGCGCGTATACTCGACGCCATGGTCACCGAAGACGCTTCCCGGACCTCGACGTCCACCGCTCGACCGGAGTCGGGTGCGCCCGGCCCGATCTGCTACCTCAACGGCGAGTTCGTGCCGCTCGCGGACGCGAACGTCAACATCATGACGCACGCGTTCATGTACGGGACCGCCGTGTTCGAGGGCATCCGCGCCTACTGGAACGCGGAGCAGAACCAGCTCTACGCGCTCCGGCTCGCCGAGCACTACGAGCGCATGTCCGACTCCTGCCGGATCCTCTACATGGACCCGCCGGCGTCGGTGAACGATCTCGTGGCGCTGACCGTCGATCTCCTCCGTCGGAACGGTTTCCGCCAGGACGCCTACGTGCGCCCGTCCGTCTACAAGTCGACGCGTGCCATCGGCGTCCGGCTTCACGACCTCGAGCAGGGCTTCTACGTGCTCGCGATCCCGTTCGGCGACTACATCGATACGACCCACGGGATCCGCACGCAGACGGTGTCGTGGCGGCGCGTGAGCGACCAGTCGCTGCCGGCCCGCGCGAAGATCGTCGGCGCGTACGTGAACTCGGCGTTCGCGAAGACCGAGGCGCAGCTGGTCGGGGCCGACGAGGCGATCGTCCTCAGCGCGGACGGCCACGTCTCCGAGGGGAGCGCGGAGAACCTGTTCATGGTGCGCCGCGGGCAGCTCGTCACGCCGCCGATCACCGACGACATCCTCGAGGGGATCACGCGTGCGGGCATGATCGAGCTCGCGGAACGCGAACTCGAGATCCCGGTCGTCCAGCGGCACATCGACCGCACGGAGCTGTACGTCGCGGACGAGATCTTCCTGTGCGGCACGGGCGCGCAGGTCTCGCCCGTCACGGACGTCGATCATCACCCGGTCGGCGGGGGCGAGGTCGGACCCATCACGCGCCGCCTCTCCGAGGCGTACTTCGACGCGGTGCGCGGCCGCCTGCCCGCCTTCCGGCACTGGCTGACGCCCGTCTACTAGGAGCCGACCACAGCTGGACGCGCCATCGGGGGCGGGTGTCCCGTACCCCCGGACCTACCGTCTCCTCGAGATCCTGCCGGGCGCGGTCACCTGGCTCCTGATCCTCGCGCCGATCGCGCTGAGCGTCTGGTTCCCCGCGCTCGTCGCGTGGTTCGTGCTGACGTTCGACTTCTACTGGCTCTACAAGGCGGTCGTGCTGATCGTCAGCGTGTCGGTCACGTTCCTGCGCGTGCGGGACGTGCAGGACGCGGACTGGGCGGCGCAGCTGGAGGGCCTGGTCGATCTCCCGGGGCGCGAACGCGTGCTCGAGGACCGGCTGTCGCGGATCTCCGCGCGGATCCGCCAGCTCGAGCGCGCGGGCGACCGGCTGGCCGCCAGCGGCGGCAGGCGCGAGCGGCGCAGGCTCGAAGGGGAGCTGGTCACCGTGCGACGCCTGCTCGCGAGCGGGATCCAGCCGCTGGACCCGCGGAGGCTCGTGCAGGTCGCGCTCATACCCACCTACACGGAGCCCTACGAGAAGCTCGAGGCGACCGTCCGGGCCCTGGTCGAGGCGGACTGGCCGGTCGAGCGCAAGATCGTGGCGATCATCACGCGGGAGACGGACCTCGGCGGGCGCGAGAACGTCGCGCGGCTGCGCGAGGTCTTCGGGGACCGGTTCGCGCACTTCTTCCACATCCTCGACCCGCTCGAACCGGGGGTCGTCGTCGGCAAATCGAGCGCCATGGCCTACGGTGGCCGCTGGCTCTACGGGGAGCTGGTGCGCCTGGGGTACGACCCGGCCGGCGTCATCGTCACCGACCTCGACTCCGACTACCGCGTCCACCCCCGGTACTTCACGTACCTGGCGCACCGGTTCGCCACCGACCCCGAGCGCCACCACCGGCTCTACCAGCCGATCCCGATGTTCCACAACAACCTCTGGGAGGTGCCGCTGGCGGTGCGCCTGACGGCCGTCAGCGCGACCCACATCCAGATGTGGCGCGCCCTGACCCCGGAGCGCCTCATCAGCTTCAGCTCGTATGCCGTCAGCCTGCGCACGGTGCACGAGGTGGGCTACTGGGCGACCGACGCGATCCCGGAGGATTCGCGCTTCTACTGGAAGAGCTTCTTCCGGTACGCCGGGACGTTCCGCGCCGAGCCGTTGTTCATCCCGATCTTCGGGGACGCGGTGCGGGCTCGGACGTACCCGCGCACGCTCTACCAGCAGTACACCCAGATCCGGCGCTGGGCGTGGGGCGTGACGGACATCCCGTACTACATCCACCAGGCGCTCTCGCATCCCGAGATCCCGTTGCGCGTCCGCCTCCATCGCCTGGTCGACCTCTGGTCCGACCACATCAACTGGGCGATCGCGCCGTACGTGCTGCTGTTCGGGTCGAGCCTGCCGCTCCTCATCAGCGAGCAGACGATCATCCCGTGGGCCCACTCGGGCTTCTCCCAGACGACGCTGGGGCACAACCTGCCCGTCTACGCGGCGTGGATGCTCACGGCCGCGTTCTGCTGCCTCATGATCCTGATCTTCATCGAGGACCGGATCGCCCCGCCGCGCCCGGAATCCTGGGGGATCCTCCGCCGCGCGCTCGTCTACGTGCAGTGGCTGGCCGTGCCCGCCGTCGGCATGATCTTCAGCAACCTGCCCGCGCTCGACGCCCAGACGCGCCTGCTGACCGGCCGCCGGCTCGAGTACACGGTGACGGAGAAGGTCTGAGGTGCCCCCCGGCCGGCCCGGGGCTGCGCCGGGCCCTGGCTACCGACCCGGCCCGCCGGCCCGCGGCGCGTCGGGCGGGCGCGTGCGGGAGCCGTGCCCGATCGACGCGAGCCGCAGGATGACGAGGGGGACGGCCCAGGCAACGTCGCGCGGCGCCCCGCGAACCAGCCGCCACACCGTGCGCAGCCCCCTCGCCAGGTTGATCGCGGCCGGCGCGTGCGTGCCGGGCGCGGCCCGGCCGGCGAACGCCGGCGCGGCGCGCTCGGTGGCCAGGTGCTCGGCCATCTCCTCGCGGCGGCGATCGCGGCGCTCGGCCGGGACGAGCGCGGTGTAGATCCAGACCCAGCCGCGTACCAGCGTGCGCGAGACGTCGAGCCCGGCGGCCTCGAGGACGACCGCGAGCGCGAGCAGGAGCCAGGCCGTGGCGACGGCTTCGTTCATTCGTGCGTCAGGCCGGCACCGGCACGGGGACGAGCGCGAGCTCGGGCAGCGGCGCCGCCGCGATGCCCGCCGCCGTCAGCTGGTAGAGCCGGCGGCGCGGCCGCCCGGGGGCAGCCGGTTCGACCCACCAGCTCCGCAGGTAGCCGATCCGCTCGAGCCGGTCGAGTGCCCGGTAGAGGGTCCCGTACCCGATCGTCGGCACGCGGTCCGGGCCGCCCTCGAGTTCCTGCGCCAGCTGGTAGCCGTGGAACGCGACGATCCCGGACGTCATCAGGCGCCCGGCCACGGCCAGGATGCGGCCCTCGGTCGAAGACGGCCGGATCCGGTCGGCAGGGGACATGCGGTCACGATACGCCGGCGGGGCCGACCGGGAGTTGCGTCAGCCCCCGGGCGGGACCGTGTACTGCGGCGTCCCGGTTCCGGTCACGACGATCACGTTCGCCGTCACCGTGGGATCGGTCGCGGTCTGGATCGTGACGCCGAGGGCGGACTGCAGCACCTGCACGGTCTCCGGCATCTTCGCCTCGGCGCCGTTGTAGAAGGTCACCACGGTGCCGCTCCGGATCCCTCCCGGGGCCCGCCCGTTGTTCGCGGAGGGGATCGTCGTCTTCAGCCCGAGCGAGTTGAGGTAGGCCGCCACGTTCGTGGCCTGGCCGGCGATGCCGCTGCCGTTCTCCACCACGATGCTCGCGTTCTCGGCCGTGAGCTTCGCCCGGGACGCCGCGGTGGCGGGGTTCGACGCGAACGCCTGGGCGACCGCCTGCTGGATCGCGGGCACGATCGGGTGGAGCCAGTAGTTGATGGCGCACTCGGCGGCGGGGCACTGGACCGCGTACTGCGGCGGCGTGAACACGAGCGAGGTCATGTTCGTGGTGTTGGCCTTCTCGATCAGCGACACCAGCTGGGGGAGCTGGCTGCGCGGGAAGTCCGTGTGGATGGCGTTCTTGAGCGCGTTGGACAACGCGTCGAGCTTGTTCGGGTCGAGGAAGCTCAGCACGTCGGTCTGCTGCCGGATCGACGTGATCACCCGCTGTTGCCGCTGCGCCCGGTCGAAGTCCGACGTCGCATGCCTCGATCGCGCATACGCCAGCGCTTCCTCGCCGGTCATGTGCTGGATCCCCGGCGGGATGTAGAGCTTGATCGCGCCCCGCCCGTTGTCGGTCGGGTAGTCGAAGTCCGTGACCGGCAGCTGGACGTCGATGGTGACGCCGCCGAGCGTGTCGACGACCTGCCGGAAGCCCGAGAAGTTGACCTCGACGTAGTAGGGGATCTGGATGCCGAGCATGTACCCGATCGCGCCCTTCAGCGCGGTGACCCCGCGGTTCGCGTCGGTGCCCGGGAAGAGGTTGGGCTCGCCCTCGGCGGCCGTCCAGATGCTGTTGATCTTGTACGGGTAGACGCCGCCGTAGTAGGCGGCGGCCGGCCACGACGGCGGCAGGGGGATGTTCTCGAAGTCGCGCGGGACGCTGAACATCGAGACCTGGCCGCTCGTCGGGTCGATGCTGGCCACGATCATCGTGTCGGTGTTGAAGGTGCCCTGGTCGGGCCGCTGGTCGACGCCGACGAGGAGCACGTTCAGGCGGCCGCCGTTCCAGGCGACCGGGGTGGCCTGCGGCTGGACCGGCGCGGCGCTCGCGGCCACGGCGGCCGCGCTGCCGCCGGGCGTGGCAGTCGGCGTCACGGGATTCGCCGGCTGGTCGCTCGTCACCGCCATGATCGTGTCGTGGGCGATCCGGTCGTAGCGCGCGAGCGCCACGTGGGCCATGCCCATGACCAGCACGATGGCCGCCAGTCCGGCCGCCGAGGCTGCCGTGATGCCGATTCCCCCGCTCCCGCCCGCGCGTCCGGCGTGCCGGGCACAGCGGTACGCGTCGACGACCGCGGCCACGCGATACAGGAAGATCACGATGTCGATGGCGAGGATCGCATCGAGCACCGACGGATCGAAGATGCTGACCTTCAGCATGTCGCGCGTCGCGGCGCTCGCGAGGAGGCCGGCGAGCAGCGCAAGGCCGAGGAGCGGCAACGCCGCGAACGCGAGTGCCCGCGCGAAGCGCCGCGCGTAGAGGTGCCCGAGGCCGGGGAACAGGAGACTGAGGAAGGCCGCCGCGAACGGGGACGGATGCCCGCCCGGGCTGTCCGGTTTCACGGCGGGATCATAGCGGCTGCGCCGGGACGGGGTCGCGCCGCGGTGTGTGCCGCGATGCGGGCGGCATGTGCCGGCATCGCGCGGAGGCCGCCGCCAGGGCGTGGTGCCCGGGCCCTGTGGGCGTGGTGCCCGGGCCCGTGGGCGTGGTGCCCGGGCCCGTGGGCGTGATGCCCGGGCCCGTGGGCGTGATGCCCGGGCCCGTCGTGCCCGAGCCGTCGGGCCGCGCGGCCGCCCGGCCCGACGGGCGGGGAGCCGGTTTGGGTATCCTGTTGAGCCAGATGCAGTCCCCGTTCCGGCCCGTCCCCGCCCATCCCGACTTTCCCGCGCAGGAAGACGCCACCCTCGAGCTGTGGCGGGAACGCCGCACGTTCGCGCGCCTGCGGGCGCAGAACGCGGGCGGCCCCCGCTGGTCGTTCCTCGACGGGCCGATCACGGCGAACAACCCGATGGGCGTCCACCACGCCTGGGGCCGCAGCTACAAGGACCTGTTCCAGCGCTACCACGCGATGCTCGGGCAGGACCAGCGCTGGCAGAACGGGTTCGACTGCCAGGGCCTCTGGGTCGAAGTCAACGTCGAGCGGGAGCTGGGGTTCACCAGCAAGCGCGACATCGAGGACTACGGCATCGCCGAGTTCGTGAGCCTGTGCAAGCAGCGCGTCCTGACGTTCGCTGCCCGCCAGACGGAGCAGTCGATCCGGCTCGGCATGTGGATGGACTGGAACGATCCGCACGAGCTGCGCCGCCTGCGCGACCTGCTGGCCGACGACCCGCAGCGCGTGATCACCGTGGACGGGCCGCACGGCCCGGTGACCGACACGGTGGAGCAGATCGTCGGGCGCCTCGGGATGCCGGAGCTGGGCGGCTCGTACTTCACGTTCTCGAACGAGAACAACGACCTGATCTGGGCGTTCCTCGCGGAGTGCCACCGGCGCGGCTGGCTCTACAAGGGCCACGACACCATGCCCTGGTGCGCGCGCTGCGGCACCGGGATCAGCCAGCACGAGATGTCCGAGGGGTACCAGGACCGCGAGGATCCCGGGCTCACGGTGCGGTTCCCGCTCGTGGACAGGCCCGGCGAGGCTCTGCTGGTCTGGACCACGACGCCCTGGACCCTGACCTCCAACGTGGCCGCGGCGGTGGGCTCCGACCTGCGTTACGTCAAGGTCCGCCAGGACGACCACGTGTACTGGCTCGGGCGCGGCACGCTGAAGCAGGCGCTGGTCGGGCCGTTCGAGGTGCTCGAGGAGCGGCCGGGTTCCGACCTGGTCGGCTGGCGCTACGCCGGGCCGTTCGACGACCTGCCCGCGGTCGAGCAGGCGTTCGACGGAACGCCCGGGCCCGACGGGCGCCCGTACGAGCACCGAGTCGTCGCGTGGGACGAGGTCGGCGAGGAGGAGGGGACGGGGATCGTCCACATCGCCCCCGGCTGCGGCGCCGAGGACTTCCAGCTGGGACGCCAGCTCGGGCTGCCGATGATCGCTCCCCTCGACGAGAACGGCGTGATCGTGCCGGGGTTCGGCTTCCTCAGCGGGCGCGACGTCCGCGAGGTGGCGGAGCCGGTGATCGAGCGGCTCCGGAAGACGGGACGCTTCCATCGCGTCGAGCCGTACCTGCACCGCTATCCGCACTGCTGGCGCTGCGGCACGCCGCTCGTGTTCCGGCTCGTGGACGAGTGGTACATCAGCATGGGCCCGGTGTACGACCAGCCGCGCGAGACGCTGACGCGGGAGCAGGTCGACGCCAGCCTGCGCTACCAGATCATGGAAGCGGTCGACGACATCCGGTGGATCCCCGGCTTCGGGTACGAGCGGGAGCTCGACTGGCTCCTCAACATGCACGACTGGATGATCAGCAAGAAGCGCTACTGGGGGCTGGCGCTGCCGATCTACGACTGCCAGGCGTGCGGGACGGTCACGGTCGTCGGCGGCGTCGGCGAGCTGCGCGAGCGGGCCGTCGAGGGCTGGGAGCAGTTCCGGGGGCACACGCCGCACCGCCCGTACGTGGATGCCGTGCGAATCGCCTGCCCCGGCTGCGGCAAGCCGGTCGAGCGGATCCGGGACGTCGGGAACCCCTGGCTGGACGCCGGGATCGTCCCGTTCTCCACGATCCACTACCGGACCGAGCCGGACTACTGGCGGCAGTGGTTCCCCGCCGACTTCGTCACGGAGAGCTTCCCCGGGCAGTTCCGCAACTGGTTCTACTCGCTGCTGGCGATGAGCACCGTCCTCCGCCGCGAGGCGCCGTTCCGGACGCTGTTCGGGTACGGGACGCTCTTCGGCGAGGACGGGCGGCCGATGCACAAGAGCTGGGGCAACGCGATCGAGTTCGACGACGCCGCGGAGCGGATGGGCGTCGACGTCATGCGCTGGATGTTCGCGAACGCGCGGCCCGAGGACAACATCCTGTTCGGCTGGCACGCGGCCGACGAGGCGCGCCGGCAGCTGCTGGTGCTGTGGAACGTGTACGCGTTCTTCGTGACGTACGCCGGGCTCGCCGGCTGGGCGCCGGAGCGCGGGATCGTGGCCGCGATCGAGGCGGCCGGCGGTCGCGAGGCATGGCCGGCGCTCGATCGCTGGATCCTGTCGCGTGCCGCGGGCCTGGCGGCGGCGGCCGGCGAGGACCTGGATCGCTACGACGCGCTGGATGCGGCGCGCGAGATGGCCGCGTACATCGACGACCTCTCGACGTGGTACCTGCGACGGTCGCGGGACCGCATGCGGGGCTCGGCGGACGGCGCGGACGCGAGCGATCGCGAGGCGGCCTTCGCCACCCTGCACGCGGCGCTCGTCGCGGGTGCGCGGGTGACGGCCCCGGTGCTGCCGTTCCTGTCCGAGGCGATGTACCAGAACCTGATCGTGGCCGTGGATCCGTCGCTGCCCGACTCCGTGCACCTGACGCGCTGGCCCGCCGCGGAGCTCGCGACGCTCCGCGACGAGGCCCTGGAGCGGGGCATGGCGACCGTGCGCCGGGCGGTCGAGCTGGCGCGCGGCCTGCGCTCGCAGGCCGGCCTCCGCGTCCGCCAGCCGCTCGGCCGGCTGTGGCTCGCTCTTCCCGGCGGCGACCTCCCGGAGCGGGATGCGCTGCTGGCGCTCGTGGCCGACGAGGTGAACGTGGGCGAGGTCCTGCTGATCGACGACGAGTCGGAGCTGGTGGAACGCCGCGTCAAGCCGCTCCTGCCGCGCATCGGGAAGAAGCTCGGCTCCCGCATCCCGGCCGTGATGGCGGCCGCGCGGGCCGGCGATGTGGAGTACCTGCCCGACGGCTCGGTGCGGCTGGCCGGGGTCACGCTGGCGCCGGACGAGGTCGAGATCCTCGCCACGCCGCGACCGGGCACGGCGGTCGCCCACGACGAGGGCCTGGTGGTGGTCATCGACACGACGCTGACCGACGAGCTCCGCGCGGAGGGGGATGCGCGGGAGCTCCAGCGCGCGATCCAGGATCTGCGGCGCGACGCGGAGCTGGCGCTCGACGACACCATCGACGTCTGGCTGGGACTGTCGGACGGGACGCGGGCGCGACTGGAGCCCCATCTCGCGAGGGTCGCCGCCGAGACGCTCGCGACCGGCCTGCACCTGTCGGAGCCGCCGCCCGGCATCCCGACCGTCGGCGTGGACCTGGAGGCC
>JAJYGK010000177.1 GCA_021790715.1 Chloroflexota bacterium | reverse complement strand
GTCCTGGGTGGCCGCGGAGCGCCGCCGACGCACGGGCGCACTCTCGGTCGCGGCCGCTTCGACGGCGTCCGCTCCCGGAGCGGACGCGCGGGTCCGGCGAGTCCGGGCACGTGCGGGCGTTGCGCCCGCCTCCCCCACGCCGGCCGACGGTTCGGCCCCGGCCGTCTCGCCGCCGGCCGCTGCCGCGACGACGGCGGTCTCAACGGCGGTATCGGTGGCCCCCGCTCCCGGCTGACCGACGGCACGCCGCCGCGACCGGCCCCCACGACCCGGAGCGGCCGAGGAAGGCTCACTCACGGTCGTGGGCTCCGCAGCGCCTCCTGCCGTCACCTGGCTCTCGCCGGTCGAACCGGCGCGACCCGATTGCGACGCGACCCGCGCCACACCGGGAGCGTGAACCCGGTCTCCGGCACCGGCCGGAGACGGCTGCGCGGGATGCGCACCGTCGACGCGTCCGCCCCTCCGCGCCAGCTCGGCCCGCAGCAGCTCGGCGACCTCCGGCGGCACCTCGCTCCAGGGCTCGCTGCCGGTCGCTGCGCGCTCCTCGACCTGGGGTTCGCGAGGCGGTCGGTTCCGCTCCGGCCGCTCGAACTGCGGCCGCGGACCTCGCTCGCCGCTCCGCCCCTGCCGGGTGCCGGACTGCGGGGCGCCGCTCCGACCGTACCGCTCCCGCTCGATCGCCTGCTGGTACGCGCTGCGACCTCCGCGGCCACCGCGTGCGCCGACGGGCCGCCCGCCGCGCGCCCCGCGCTGCCGCCGCTCCGTGAGCAGGTACTCCGGGATCTCCGGCTCCTCCAGCTCCTCCTCGTCCAGGTCCCCCGACGCGGCGACGGGAGCGGTCGGCATGCCAAGCTGGCTGTCCCACACCGACCCGAACGTCGAGTGCTGGGGCGCCCGCGGAGCCTCGAGCTCGAGCCCCTCCTCGCCCTCGATCTCCTCCGCGCCGGCCTGCGCCTCGGCGGCGACGGGTTCCTGGCCGCGTCCGCGACCCCGTCCGCGTCCGCCGCGCCGCCGGCGGCGGCGGCGGCTGGCCTCCTGGGCCTGCCCGGCGAGCTCCTCGGCCACGATCTCCTCGATCTCCTCGGCCTCCTCGATCGCCTCGGCCACCTGCGCCGCGGCCGTGTCCTCCTCCAGCGCCGCCTCGAGCGCGGCCGGTGCGGCGACGCCCGCCTTGCTCAGCTTCTCGCCCGGCAGCACCAGCAGCGGGACCCCGCCCGTCGTCGTGGCGGCGGCGACCACCGGCGCGGCGGCAGCCGGCCGTTCGCGGCGGCGCTCCTCGCGCCCGTACTCCTCGCGACGCTCGCGCCCCTCGCGAGCCTCACGGCCTTCGCCCCGGCGACCGCGCCGCCGGCGCGAGGCGCCTTCGGTCTCCTTCTCCGGGACCTCCGTCATCGAGAGGTCCTCTTCCTCCGCGGCGACCCGCCGCCCGCTGCGGGAGGAGCGCTCGACACGCGCGATCTGCGTGATATCCGTGAAGACGTCGGCCACGTCGATCAGGTCCGAGCTCGTGTTGCCGCGGAAGCTGATCACCTCGACGCGCACGCCCGTCTGCTGGACGGCGCGGATGGCCGGCGCAAAATCGCCGTCGCCGGACACCACGACCGCGATGTCGAGGTTGCGGGACGTGCGCATGAGGTCCACGACGAGCTCGATGTCGAGGTTCGCCTTGACCTTGCCGTCGCCGTACTTCCGGATGTCCTTGCTGACGACCTTGTAGCCGTTCCGGTTGAGGAAGGCGTGGAACTGCCGCTGGTTCTCGTTCTCGGGATCCAGGCCCGTGTACGCGTAGGCGCGCACGAGATCGCGCCCCGCACTGGCGGCCTTCAGGAGCGTGATGTAGTCGATGTCCACGCCCGCCGCCTTCGCGGCATAGAAGATGTTCGCGACGTCGACGAAGACGGCGACGTTCTTGCTCACCCAGGTCTCCTGTTCGATGCCGGTCCCGCTCCCGCGGGCCGGGTGCCGGCGCGCATGACGCGCCGGAAACGGATCATGCCGGTCGCGCCCCAGCGGACGCGAGATTCCGGACCATGCGGGTATCGGCTTCCACGAAGCCCTGCTCGACCCAGCGTGCCCGCTCCGCCGGATCGCTCGGGGTGGTCCCCTCCACCGCCACGCAGCCCTTGTTGCGAGCCGACCGCAGGAGCTCCTCCAGGAGCGTCTCGCGGACGGGAGACGGGGTCGCGGCAGGATCGACGAGCAGCGCGTCCACGCTGCCCACCAGCCCGCCGAGCGTCACGCTGGGCCGCAGCGCCATGATGCCGGCGCCCGCCACGCGGCGACCCGACTCGGCAACGATGACGACGGCATGCGGGAGGCCGACCAGCTGCCGGAGCAGATCTGCCGACCGCGACGCGGACCAGCCGTCCAGCGAGCGCCCCACCGCGGCGTCGAGCATGTCGACGATGCGGTCGACGTCCGTGATCCGGGCTGCGCGGACCTGGTACTGCACGATGGCGAGCGATACCTCGAGGTGGACGTCCGCATCGGCGGCCGAGTCGGCAACCGCCGGTGCTCGGACCGCTTCGCTCCGGGCGCCGCACCGGTGGTCTGGCCGATCAGGCCCACCCGCCGGGGCGCTCGGGCTCGCATTGAGGACGCTGCCCGGTATCATACGCCAACCCGTCGCTCGCTGACCGTGAACCCCGGGGGGGCCGGCCGGCCCGGGCGCGTCCCCGCGGCCCGGGCGCGTCCCCGCGGCCCGCGCGCGGCCCCTCCGAGGCGCCTGATACGGGGCGCAGCCCGACCGTTACCCTGCGGCTTCGGCCCCCGGTGCACCCTTGGGCCCTGTCGTCCCCGTCCCGAGAGGTTGCCCGTTGCCGGATTCCCACGACCTGGGCGGTCCCGACGCCGTCCCTGCCCAGCCGGTGACGGTGACGCACGTCGGGGCGCGCCGGTACCGTGGCCTCGAGGCCCGCGCGCGCGGCGCCAGCGCGCGGGCGGGCGAGGAGACGGCCCTGCTGTTCGACACGGACGATCCCGGCGGGCAGGTCTCGGTGACCGGAGTCTCCCGAACGATCGAGCGCCGCACGGGTCCCGCGACCCCGCGGCCGACGAGCGGCGGGAACGTGGAGCGCGGCACACTGCTGCAGATCGGGAGGACGCCGACGAGCCGCCGGCCGATCCTGCTGGCGGTCGCGGGCGCGGTGCTCGTCGCCGTCGCGCTCGTCAAGCCGTGGGCGTGGCTCTCGCCAGCGACAGCCGCCGGGGCAGGCCCGTCCGCCAGCCCGTCGCCGGTCGAGGTCGCACTCGCCCCACCGGGCACGTCGCCCGGCCCGTCCCCCATCCCGGCCTCCGGGGGCGACGCGGGGAGCGCGGCGAGCCGCGGCGGGTGGCCTCCGCCCTCGGGGTCCGATCCGCGGTTCCTGCCCGGGTTCGCGCCCGGCAACGACGGCGACGGCGGGTCCGTCCCGTCGCTCGAAGGACCGGCGGCATCGCTCTCGCCGACCTCGCTCGAGCGCGGCCCCCGCACCGCGGCCGGGATCTCCGCCACGCCCGACCAGGTCACGTGCCTGCTGCCGAGCGGCTGGCGCATCATCGTCGACCAGGCGAACCCGGCGGCAATGCCCGGTCCGGGGACGTCCCGCACGTGGGTCCCGACCTCGCTCGCGCAGGCGGCCGGGCCGACGGATCGGTCGATCCTCTTCGCCCACGTCGACGCCACCGCCGCCTCGGCCGTCGGCGTCTGCGCGGGACCGGGCGCGGTCGGCGGGAGATCCGTGACGATCTGGCGCCTCGTCTCGTCCAACCCGTCGCTGGGCGGCGCCACCCGCGCCGTCGTCGTCACGCAGATGCGCGTCCCGGCCGAGGCCGACGGGGTGCTCTTCGCGCCGGTCTCCGGCGCTGGAACGTGCACGCCCCCGGTGTCGGAGTACGGCTGCCCCCCGCTCGACGCGTGGCCCGCGGGTCGCTACGTGCTGCAGGTGACGGACGTGCAGACCGGCCTGACCGAGGGATGGCTGGGGCTCGAGCTGGCGCGGCCGACGATCCCCTGAGCGCCGGTCCGGCCGCGGTCAGGCCTTCGGCCGCTCCGCCGCCATCTCGGCGAGCCCCCACAGGACGATCGCGAGGCCGACCCCGGCGACCCACAGCCCCAGCGCGCGGTCCGGCAGCCCGAGCAGCCCGTCGCCCTGGATCTGCACGAGTTTCAGCACGAACCCGATGATCGCGACGGCTCCCGCGATCCCGAAGGAGAGGGGCCGGTCGAGGCCGATGGGCTGATCGCCAGCCGCGTATGGGAGCGCGATCAGGGCGAGCAGGGCGATGGCCGCCACGAAGACGAGGATGCCGAAGCCGTCGAACGCGCCGGTCTGCTCCGGCGGCAGTCCGACACCGGCGGTCTGGCCCCAGGGGAACAGGCAGCCGACCAGCGTGATGACCGCCCCGACCCCGATGACGAGCCGGCCGCGGCCGAGCGTGCGACGGTTCACGGCGCCGCGTAGACCTCGGGCCTGAGGACGCCGATGAACGGCAGGTTGCGGTAGTACTCGCCGTAGTCGAGGCCGTAGCCGATGACGAACTGGTCCGGGATCGTGAACCCGAGATAGTCGATCGGGATGTCGACGAGGCGCCGCGCGGGCTTGTCGAGCAGCGTGCAGATGTGCAGCGTGCTGGGGTTCTTGCCGCGCAGGTAGCCCGAGAGGTAGTTCAGCGTCAGCCCCGTGTCGATGATGTCCTCGACGATGAGGGCGTGGCGGCCCTCGATCGGCTTGCTCAAGTCCTTGAGGATGCGGACGAGCCCGGACGATTCCGTCGCCGTGCCACCGTATGAGCTGACCTCCATCAGGTCGATCGAGACCGGGATGGAGATCGCCCGCATCAGGTCGGCCATGAAGGGCAGCGACCCCTTCAGCACGCTCACCAGCGTCAGCTCGCGCCCCTGGTAATCGGCGGAGATGCGGGCTCCCAGCTCGGTCACCCGCTGGTGGATCTGCTCTTCGGTCAGCAGGACGCTGGCGACATCGCCGACGAGGTCCGGCATCCGCATTCGGTCTCAGGCCCTCCGACAGATCATGCCCGCGACGGTTCCGGCAACCGGGCGCGCCGTCCGCCGTGCCGACGCCGCTCGGATCCGCGCCGCCCCGGTGCTCCCGCGACGGGCTCGGAGGCCCCCGCGGGCGCGTCTCCCCGGTCCCCGCCGTCCGATGCGGGTGCGCCGCCCGACGCGGGCGTCACGTCCGAGGACCCCCCGTCCCCGGCCGCCGGCGATCCGGCATCCTCGCCCGTCGACCGCCGGGCGGCATCGCCGATGGCCTCGTGGGCGGGCGCTGGTTCGGCATCGCGATCGCGGCGCGACGGGGTGGACTGCCCCTCGCTGCCGGTCAGCGAATCCACGAGGCCGATCCGGCCGTACTTGAGCATCAGCGCGCGGAAGTCGCGCGCGTAGAACAGCTTCACGTTGACGTCCGGGTAGAGCTCGCGGAGCCGGCGCAGCTTGCGGTTCTTCTTGCGCACCAGGCTCTGGCGCAGCGTGGTGAGCTCCACGTACAGGTCCAGCTCCGGCAGGTAGAAATCCGGGGTGAAGCTCTCGGCGACCGCGCCTTCGAGGTTCCAGAGGATCGGGAACGGCCGCGGCTCGTACTCCCACGCGATCCCGTAGTAGTCGAGGATCCGTGCCAGCTCCGCCTCGCTCGCATGCGCAAACGGGACGGCGCGGGCTCCGGGATCGACGTGCATCGAGCGCAGTCTACCCGGTCGCGGGCCGATCCGGGTCGGCGGGCATGCTCCCGCCGCCACGCGGGCGGTACACTGGGGGGGAGTATCCGCGGGGGCCCGGCCGCGGTCGGGCGGAGGATGACCAGACGAACGAGCACGAGACGCAGGACGCGCAGCGGCTGACCGGGACGGGCCCGGATGGAGCCGCGACGGAAGGGGCCGCCGGTGGCGCTCCGCCCGGGGAGGACGCCCCCGGGGCCGTCGTCCTCGCACCCGCCGATTCCCGGGTCGTGGCGGCGAACCCGCACTTCCGGCACAGCTACGACAAGGACCGCCAGCAGTTGCTTCGGCGGCTCTCGCGAGTGGAGGGCCAGGTCCGCGGCATCGCGCGGATGATCGAACGCGACGAGTACTGCATCGACATCCTGCAGCAGACCGCGGCGCTGCGGGCGGCGGTCGACGCGATCTCGCTGCTCGTGCTCGAGGACCACGTCGCGGGCTGCCTGCGGACCGCCGTCGAAACCGGCAACGCGACGGCGTATACAGAGGAGGTCATGGACGTCGTGCGGCGGACCCTCGGGCGTCCCGTCCGTGCGACCCGCACCGGACCGGAGCAGGGCTGAACCGGGGAGGTCGAGTGGCGGAGGCGCGGGGCCAGGGCGCGCCGGATGGCCGGTACTTCGCGCGCGCGCTCGCGATCGCGGCGGCGGACGGCGGCGCCGGGGCCCGCCTCGACCGTCTCCTCGCGCTGGTCGCCCGGACGGCCGGTGCCGGCTGCGCGGTCGCGCTCGTCCGGCGGGGCCGGCGGCAGGTCGTGATCTGGCGGACGGCGGACGGCGAGGCCGGACGGTCCACCGGGGCCTGGCTGCTCGCCTCGTTCGCGGCCCCACACCCGCGGCTCGAGCCGGAGGTCTCCTTCGTCCGCGTCGACGGCATCGAGGACGGGGCGGCCGGCGGACGCGGGGCGGGCCGCGACGCCGGAGATCCCGGAACGGCCGGCGAAGCGGGTGGCCGAGGTGCCGGTCAGACGGGTAGCCGAGATATCGGCGAGACGAGCGACGGGGATGGCGGCGAAACGCTGCAGGAGCCGGAAGGCGCGATGGCGCGGCGGCGCGCGATCGGCCCCCTCGGTCGACCTGCCACGGCACTCGGCTTCCTGTTCACCTCGCCCCGGACGGCGCGCGCACTCGACCGCCGGCTCCCGCCGTCGCTCGCGCGGCCGACTGCCGGACTCGTGGCGGCGTTCCTGCGCGACCTGGAAGCCGAGCAGGAACTGCGGCGTCTCCGGCAGGCCGATGCCGACCGGCAGCGCTTCGTGAGCGTGGTGGCACACGAGCTGCGCACGCCGCTGGCCTCGCTGAGCGGATATCTCGACCTGCTGTCCGACGATCCCGGCGGTGAGTTCCTCGCCCGCTCGCGCGAC
Organism: Chloroflexota bacterium; assembly: GCA_021790715.1. GTDB lineage: Bacteria > Chloroflexota > Limnocylindria > Limnocylindrales > CSP1-4 > JAJYNJ01. The sequence goes on along the minus strand of JAJYGK010000177.1, from coordinate 9,831 downwards.
CTCACCGAAGGCATGTCGACGCTCGTGGCCGACCTCCTCGAGCTCAGCCGGCTCGGCGCCGGGCAGCTGCACCTGGAGCCCGCGCCGTTCTCCGCGGCCGAGGCGGCCCAGTCCGCGATCCGCGACGTGACGCCGCTCGCGATGCAGCGCGGCATCGCCCTCGACGCCGCCCTGGCGCCGCGGCTGCGAACGGTCCACGCGGACCGCCGACGGGTGGAGCAGGTGCTCGTCAACCTCCTCGCCAACGCGATCAAGTTCTCGCAGGCCGGCAGCCGGGTCGCCGTCTCGCTGCGGTTCGACGGGCCCGTCGCGCTGTACGGGATCCGCGACGAAGGGCCGGGCATCGCCCCGGGCGAACGCGACCGGATCTTCGAACCGTTCCACCGGGCGGCCGGCACCGAGCGCATCGTCGGCACCGGCCTGGGCCTGCCGATCGCGCGCGACCTCGCCCGGCGCATGGGCGGCGAGGTGGACGTCGCGTCGGTGCCGGGCGACGGCTCCACCTTCCTGGTCGCGCTGCCGGCGACCGACGCGATCGAGCGGGAAGAGGTGCTCGCGACGCTGCAGCGCGCGCTCGGGGACGAGCCCGGCCACGAGCCCCGCGCGTGACCCGCGGGCCGGGCCTGACGGTCGATCTCCGGGTGCGGGTTGTCCACAGCGTGCCGGCCGGCGGCCGCGCATTGGTGGATAAGCCGCTTGCCATCGGACCGCGCGCGGGGCGAGATTCCGCGTGCACCGCAGGCCGAGTACGGTAACGCCGTTCGCGAGGGGGGCCGGGAAGCCGGCCGGAGGTCCGGACGGGCGGCGGAAGACTGAAAGGCTGGAAGGTGCCCTCGAATTCGCGACGCCGGAAGGTCGAGCCGACTGGGGTCCGCGGCGAGCCTCGGAGAGGGCCGCAGCCGGATTCCACGCGTTCCCTTCCGGCGTCGTTGTCACCCCGGCCGGGCGCCCTGCCCGGCGAATCCCGCATCGGTGAGGCCGACCCCGGGAGCGGCCGGGACGAGCCACTCCCCGCCGACCCGGGCGCGGCGCGCCCCCCGGCTCCCGTGCGCGTCCCGCTGCCGCGCGACGCATCGGCGCTCCCTCCGCTCGAGCCGTCGTTCGGCCGGGCGCTCGACCGGGCCCTCGCCTCGCTCGACCTGGACCTCACGCCGGGCATGCGCGACGCGATCGAGGCACACGTCCGGCTCCTGCTCGCGTGGAGCCCGTTCGTGAACCTGACCGCGATCCACGGGGCGGAGGCGATTGCGCTGGAGCACGTGGCGGACAGCCTGGCCGCGGTGCCGCCGCTCCTCGACCGGCTCGCCGGCCGCCGGCGCCGGCCGCTCGGCCTGCTGGACCTCGGGAGCGGCGCCGGCTACCCGGGGATCCCGGTGGCCGTCGCGATCCCGGCTGGCACGGCGGCGCTCGTCGACTCGGTCGCCAGGAAGACGGCGTTCCTCGAGGCAGCCGCGGCCGGAGCCGGGGCGGCGCTGCGGGCGCGCGACGAGGAGCCGGTACGCATGCAGGTGGTGAACGCGCGCGGCGAGGAGCTGGCACGTCGCCCCGGGCAGCGGGAGCGATGGGAGGTCGTGACCGCGCGGGCCGTCGCCGGGCTGCCCTGGCTGCTCGAGCTCGCGCTGCCGCTCGTCCGCCCCGGGGGCACCTTCGTGGCGTGGAAACGGGACGCCGGCGACGGGGCATTCGCCGCGGAGCTCGACGCGGCGGCGCCGCTGCTCGAGGAGCTGGGCGCCGACCCGCGGCCCGAGGTGCTCGAGGTGTCCGTCGAGGGGCTGTCGGACCACCGGCTCGTGCTCGTGACCAAGCGCCGTGCGACCCCCGGACGCTGGCCGCGCCGTCCGCCGCACCATCGCCGCCTGCTACGCTGAGCCGATGCGCATCGCGCTGATCTCGGATGTCCACAGCAACCTGCCCGCCCTCGAGTCCGTGCTCGATGCGCTCGCCCCGTTCGATGCCGTCTGGCAGCTCGGGGACGTCGTCGGTTACGGGCCGGATCCGGTGGCGGTCATCGAGCGCCTGCGGGCGCTCGGGGCGACGGGCGTCCGCGGCAACCACGACGCGGCCGTGATCGGCGAGATCGGGACGGACTGGTTCAACGACGCGGCGCGCGAGGCGGTCGAGTGGACGACCGGCCGGATGACGTCGTCGGCGAGCGACTGGCTGGCGCAGAACCCCCACACCCGGGTCGAGGGAGCGTTCACGCTCGCCCACGGCTCGCCCCGCGACCCGCTCTGGGAGTACCTCTTCTCCACGTCGATCGCGCGCGCCAACCTCGGCGCGTTCGCGACCCCCTACTGCCTGGTGGGTCACACGCACGTCCCGGTCGCGTTCCGGGAGTCGGGCGACGGCGTGGAGGCGATCGTGCCGCGCGACGGGACGGTGCTCGAGCTCGACGGGCGGCGCACGATCCTGAACCCCGGCGGGGTGGGGCAGCCGCGGGACGGGGACGCGCGGGCCGCCGCGGCGCTGCTCGACACCGGGGCCGGGACGGTCACGTGGCGGCGGGTGCCGTACCCCATCGCCACGACGCAGCAGGCGATGCGGACCGCGGGCCTGCCGTCGCGGCTGATCGAACGGCTCGAACGGGGATTCTGAGGGAGCACAACCCTGGACGAACGGCGCGAGGGAGGAGAGGTCCACGGCACGCCGCTGCGCGGGCGCAAGCTGGGCGACCAGCGCGTGCGGGTGCCCCGGCCGCAGGCCGAGTACTTCCGGTACGCGGGTCCGGGCATCGTGCGCGCGAAGGCCAAGGCGAGCGCACCGACGACCGGGGCAGGACGCGCCTACGCGCGTGTCAGGCGCCTGCTGATCGGGGCCCCCCTCGCCAGCGAGCAGGAGATCGAGGAACGCCTCTCGAAGAAGAAGGCGCTCGCGATCATGAGCTCGGATGCCATCTCCTCGAGTGCATACGCCTCGGAGGAGATCCTGAACATCCTCGTGCTGGCGGGGGTCGCCGCGCTCTCCCTGACGCTGCCGATCGCGATCGCGATCTCGGCGATGCTCGCCGTCGTCGCCATCAGCTACCGGCAGATCGGGTACGCGTACCCGTCCGGCGGCGGCGCCTACGCGGTGGGCAGCGCGAACCTCCCGAAGATCTTCGCGCTGATCGCGGCGGCCGCGCTCCTCATCGACTACGTCATGACGGTGGCCGTCTCGACGTCGTCCGCCGTCGAACAGATCTACTCGGCGTTTCCGCCGCTGTACGACGTGCGCATCGAGGTCTCCGTCGCCGCGGTGGCGCTGATCCTGCTCGGGAACCTGCGCGGACTGCGGGAGTCCGGCAACATCTTCGCCCTGCCCACCTACGTGTACATCGGGTCCGCGCTGTTCGTGGTCGGCTCCGGGCTCCTCAAGGCGTTCGTGCTGCACGACGCGGTGGCGACCGGGTACCACGCGGCGAACGTGCCGACGCCGACCGGCGGGTTCGAGGCGCTGACGCTGCTGCTCGTCCTGCGCGCGTTCGCCGGCGGGTCGGTGGCCCTGACTGGAACGGAGGCGATCGCCAATGGCGTGCCGGCGTTCAAGCCCCCCGAGCCGCAGAACGCCGCGCGGACGCTCGTGATGATGGCCGCGCTCCTGGCCGTGATCTTCATCGGCGTGACTGCGGTGGCCGTCTCGTACGGCATCCTGCCGACGGGCGAGCAGTCCGTCCCCGCCCTCGTCGCGCGGGTGTCCGTCGGGACCGGGCCGATGTTCTACGTGTTCCAGGCATCCGCCGCGCTGATCCTGATCCTCGCCTCCAACACGAGCTTCAACGCGTTCCCGCGCCTGGCGGCGATCCTCGCCCAGGACTCCTACTTCCCGCGCGCGTTCGCCTTCCGCGGCGACCGGCTGGCGTTCTCCACCGGCATCTTCGCGCTCGCGCTCGTCGCTGCGGTCCTGCTCGTCGCGTTCAAGGCCGACACCGCGGCGCTCATCCCGCTCTATTCGGTCGGCGTCTTCGTGAGCTTCACGATCTCCCAGGCGGGGATGGTGCGGCACTGGTTCGGAACGAAAGGCAGCGGGTGGCGATCCCGCCTCGTGACGAACGCGTTCGGGGCGGTCCTGACGGGCGTGGTCGCGATCGTCGTCGCCAGCGTGAAGTTCACGGCCGGCGCGTGGATGGTGGTCCTGCTCATCCCGATCCTGGTCGCCGGCATGCTCTTCATCCACCGGGAATACGCGAACGAGACGGAGGAGCTGCGGGTTCGCGAGGACCTCGTGTTCGGGCAGCCGCACCGCCGCCAGCGGGTCGTGGTGCCGGTGCCCGGCGTCACGCGCGCTGTCGTGCGCGCCATCGCGTTCGGGAGGACGCTGTCGAACGACGTCCGGGCCATCTACGTGACCGACGACGTCGAGGACGGCGAGCGGCTGCGCGCGCGGTTCAACCGCCAGCTGCCGGGGATCCCGCTGGTGATCGTCGAGTCGCCGTACCGGCAGCTCGTCGGTCCCCTCGTGACCTACCTCGACGTCATGGAGCCGGACCCCGACGCGGTCACGATCGTCGTGGTCCCCGAGTACATCGTGCGGCACTGGTGGGAACGCGTCCTCCACAACCGGACGGCGGAGCGGCTGCGCCGCGAGCTGATCGGGCGGCCGAACACGGTCGTCGCGCTGGTCCCGTACCGCAGGGAGCCGGCCGGGGAGCACGCACCGGCCCGCTAGACCCGGCCCCCGGGGCGCGCCGCCGCGCCGGATCGGTCCCGACCGCCCCCGGTCGGGCCTCCGCGTCGGATCGGGGGTGCTACCCTACCGGCCGATGGGAGAGAGCAACGGACAGGGCCAGTTCTCGCGCGCCGTGGTGGCGCTCAACGGGGGGGCGACGGATCCGCTCGTCGTCGGCTCCGCGATCCGGCTGGCGAAGCAGTCGCGTGCCGAGGCCATCGCCATCCACGTGATCGAGGTGGACTGGACCCACGACCTGGGCGACGTGGTGCCCGGGAGCCAGCAGCGAGCCTCGGAGGTGCTCGACCGCGCCGAGGGGCAGGCCGAGCGCGCAGGCATCGCGCTCAAGACCACTCTCCTGCAGGCCCGGGACGTCGGAGCGGCCATCGTCGACGAAGCGGCGGCGATCGGCGCGGACCTCATCGTCGTCGGGCTGCCGTATCGCACGAAGTTCGGCGGCGACTTCGCGATGGGCCGGGTCGTCCCGTACGTCCTCCAGAACGCGCCGATGGCCGTGCTCGTCGTGCGGAGCGCGATCCCGGCGGAAGCAGCGAACGGCAGCGACCGACTGACAGCCGTCCGCGACTGAAGGAGCGATCCGTGCGCGCGATCATCGTGGGATGCGGCCGGGTGGGCGCGGGGCTCGCCGACGCGCTGTCCCGGGACGGACACGACGTCACGATCATCGACGTCAACGTCCGGGCCTTCTACCGCCTCAATGCGGATTTCCGCGGCCAGGCCGTGCGGGGCGACGGCACCGACGAGGACGTCCTCCGGCGGGCCGGGGCGACCTCCGCCGACTACTTCTTCGCCCTGACCGAGGGCGACAACCGGAACGCGCTCGCGGCACAGCTCGCGCGCGACACCTTGCGGATCCCGCACGTGGTCGCCAAGATCAACGATCCCGTGCGCGCCGCCGCGTACCGGACGATGGGCCTCGCGGTGATCTGCCGGACCTCGATGATGGTCGACAGGCTGTCGCGCGAGACGGGCCTGCCGGGCGATCCGACGGCCGGCGACCTCGCGGCGGCCGCCGTGGAGGCACGCTGATGTTCATCATCATCGTCGGCGGCGGGAAGGTCGGGTACTACCTGACCCGCGAGCTGCTGGCGTCCGGTCACGAGGTGGTCCTGCTCGAGAAGGACCCGCGGCGCGCGGCCGAGATCGCGCACGAGATCGGCAGCGTCGTGCTCAACCGCGACGGGTGCGAGGGCAAGCACCTCGCCGAGGCCGGCGCGAACCGGGCCTCGATCGTGACGGCGGTCACCGGCGACGACGAGGACAACCTGGTCGTGTGCCAGATGGCGAAGCACCATTTCGACGTCCCCCGCACGATCGCACGCGTCAACAGCCCGCGCAACGAGGCGCTGTTCCGCAAGCTCGGCGTCGACGAGGTCATCAACCCCACGCGGATCGCGCTCGGCGCGATCGAGCAGGACATCCCCGTCCACGACCTGCTGCACCTGGCGCAGCTCTCGACCGGCGAACTCGAGCTGGTCGAGGCGCAGATCGAGTCCGATTCGCCGGCCGCCGGGCACGCCTCGCGGGACCTGACGCTGCCCGACGGATGCATGCTCTTCGTCGTGATCCGCGGCGACGTGGCGCAGGCGGTGCGGCCGGACACGACCTTCGAGCCGGGCGACAAGCTGGTGGCCCTGAGCCGGACCGACTGCCAGGATGACGTGCGGCGGATGCTCATCGGGGAGCGCACGGAACAGCCCACCGCCTGAGCCGGCCCACCGCCTGGCCCGGCCACCGCCTGAGCCGGCCCACCGCTCCGGGCGGAGCCGCCGCCCGGGCAGCATCGCGCCACCGGATCGACCGCGCCCGAGCGAAGCCTGCCGCCCGAACGCGATCAGGCCGCGGGCTCGACGGCCTCCCGGAGCCCCGCCGGCGTACCCCGGTCGAACCACCGGGCGAGCACCTCGCGGGAGAAGAGCTGGTCGACGACCATCGCCGATGCGCCGATCACGCCGGCACGGTCCGCGAGCGACGAGCGCTGGATGACCAGGTCCCGCGTCGCCAGCGGCAGCGAGCGCCCGTAGACCGTCTGCCGGATCGCGGCCAGCAGCAGGTCGCCGCTGCCGGAGACCCCGCCGCCGATGACGATCAGCGACGGGTTGAAGAAATTGACGATGCTCGCCAGCATCGCGCCGACGTGGTGCCCGGCCGACTGCAGGATGTCGACCGCCACGGGATCGCCGTGCGCGGCCTCCCGCGCCACGTCCTCGGCGCTGATCGCGCGACCCGTGGCGCGGAGCGCGGCCAGCCGGACGCTCGTCCCGTCCGTGGCCGCGGCCTCGCCGGCCCGGGCGATCGCCGCGCCGCCGGCGAGCGCCTCCAGGCAGCCGCGATTGCCGCAGCGGCACACGACCGCCGGGTCGTCCGAGACCTGGATGTGGCCGACGTCCCCGGCGCTCCCCTGGGCGCCACGGTGCAGCCGCCCGTCCGAGATGATGCCGGCCCCGATCCCGGTCCCGATCTTGATCACCACCACGTTCGCGTGGCCGGCCGCGACGCCGGCGCGCGCCTCGCCGAGTGCCATGACGTTCACGTCGTTGTCGACCCACACCGGCACGTCGTGACGGGCGGCGAAGTGCTCGCGGACCGGATACCCGTCCCAGCCCGGCATGATCGGCGGCGAGACGGGCCGCCCCGTCCGGAACTCGACCGGGCCGGGCACCCCGATGCCGATCCCCCAGAGGCGTCCGGGCAGGTCGGCTCCCGTGCGCAGCAGGTCGTCGAACAGCGCGTCGACCTGCGCAAGGACGCGGTCCGGGCCGGCGTCGATCTGCGCCCGCTCCGCGCGGTGGCGGATCAGGCGCCCGGAGAGGGACGTCGCGGCCACGTCGATGCTCGTCGCCCCGAGGTCTGCCACCAGGACGTGCCCCGCGTCCTCGTTGAAGGCCAGGCCCCTGGGCGGCCGCCCGCCCGTGCTCGGACGGAACGCGCCCTCCGCCAGGAGTCCCCGCTCCAGGAGCTGGGCGACGCGTTCCGACACGACGTTGCGCCCGAGACCGCTGAGCGCGACGAGTTCGCTCCGGGAGCGGGCACCCCGGAGCCGGACGTCGTCCAGGATCCGCACCAGCGCGTCGAGCGACTCGGACGCGAGCTGGCTCTGCGCGGGCATGGCCAAATCCGGCCGACGGCCTGGGCCCGCGCGCGGCCGCGAAACGGTGCTCACCCCGCGATCATACGGTATATGCCCAATACCGCGATACCTTTTGCACTTGACATGCGGAAGTAGCATCGCCGACAGACGAAACGGCATCGGCCGGTGCGGGGTGGGGACGCAGGCCGGGGCTCGCGTCCGGGCCGATCCGGCCGGGCGAGGGTCCGCGCGCGCGGAGACGATCCGACCGCGCGCGGGGCCGGTTCGCACGGCGACGGGGAGTCGGGCAGCGGGGCGGAGGAGACACCGCAACGATGGTGCGCGCGAGCGACATCGGAACCGCGGTCATCGGGACCGGGTTCATCGGCACGGTCCACATCGAGGCGTTGCGCCGGCTCGGCGTGCACGTCGTGGGCATCCTGGAGGACACACCGGAGCACGGCGCGGCACGCGCGGCCGAGCTGGCGATACCGCACGCGTACGGCTCGCTCGAGGAGCTGCTGGCGGACGATCGCGTGCAGGCCGTCCACGTCACGTCGCCGAACCGGCTGCATCACCGGCAGGTGCGCGAGATCCTCGCCGGGGGCCGCCACGTGATCTGCGAGAAGCCCCTCGCGATGACGTCGGCCGAGTCGGCGGAGCTCGTCGCGCTGGCGGCGTCGGCGGGCGTCGTCAGCGCCGTGAACTTCAACATCCGCTTCTACCCGCTGAACCAGCACCTCGCCCGCGAGATCGAGGCGGGGGCGCTCGGCGACGTGCGGCTCGTGACGGGCCACTACCTGCAGGACTGGCTCGCGCTCGAGACCGACTGGAACTGGCGCCTGGAGCCCGAGATCGGGGGCGCGCTGCGCGCGGTCGGCGACATCGGGTCGCACTTCCTGGACCTCGTGACGTTCCTGTCCGGGCAGCGGGTCGTGTCCGTCATGGCGGACCTCGCGACGTTCATCCCGGTCCGCCGGGAGCCGCGCGGGCCTGTCCTCACGTTCTCGACCGAGCGCGCGGCCGACACCGTGGCCCGGGAGATCCGGACCGAGGACGCGGCCACGATCATGCTGCGCTTCGAGAACGGCGCGCGCGGCGCGGTCGCGATCTCGCAGGTCAGCCACGGTCGCAAGAACTCGCTGCGCTACGAGATCGACGGCTCCGCGGCCGCCGCGGCCTGGGATTCCGAGCAGCCGGACCGGCTCTGGATCGGGCACCGCGAGCGCGCCAACGAGGAGCTGCTCCGCAACCCCGCCCTGATGAACCCGGCCGGGCGCGCCGCCTCTCATCTGCCGGGAGGCCACGTGGAAGGCTTCGGCGACACGTTCCCGGCGCATTTCGCGGCGATCTACGCCGACATCGCGGCCGGCGGACCGTCGGAGCGGCCGGCGTACGCCACGTTTGCGGACGGACACGACGAGATGCTCGTCGGCGACGCGATCGCGGAGAGCGCCCGCTCGGGTCGCTGGGTGACCGTCGCCCGCGGCGCGGGCCGGCCCGCGGCCGAAGCCGGCGCAATCCCCACCACGGAGGGAGGACACGCGTGAAACTCGGTCTGCTGACCGCGCCGTTCCCGCAGACGCCGCTGCCGGAGGTGGCCGACTGGGCGGCGGCGAACGGCTTCTCCGCGCTCGAGGTCGCCTGCTGGCCCGCCAGCGAGGGCGCGCACCGGCGCTACGCCGGGACGTCGCACGTCGACGTCGCAACCCTCACGCCGGCGCAGGCGCGAGAGACCGTGGACGCGCTTGCGTCGAAGGGCATCGCGATCAGCGGGCTCGGCTACTACCCGAACCCGCTGCACCCCGACCCCGACCATCGGGCCGCCGTCATCGAGCACCTGGGCCGCGTCATCGACGCGGCCGGCCTCATGGGGGTCCCGGTCGTCAACACGTTCATCGGCGGCGACGCCTCGAAGACGCAGGACCAGAACTGGGAGACGGCGCTGACGGTCTGGCCGGATATCGTCCGTCACGCCCGGGACCGCGGGGTGCGGATCGCCATCGAGAACTGCCCGATGATCTTCAGCCAGGACGAGTGGCCGGGGGGCCACAACCTGGCGTATTCGCCGCGCATCTGGCGGCGGATGTTCGAAG
>JAJYGK010000166.1 GCA_021790715.1 Chloroflexota bacterium | reverse complement strand
GGCTGGGAACTCCGCCTCGCGCGCCCGTCCGGTCGCTGGATGGCCGGCGGTACCATCCCGGGATGGCCACGGCAGCCGCATCGCCCGACGCCGCGCCGGCGACGTCGGCAGGCTCGGCGGCGGCCGGGGACGACGCACGGCGACACGGTGCCCGGTGAGCCGGGGAATGGGGGTGCACGCGTGAGCGGGCCGCGGATGCTCGTCGTCATGGGCTCGGGGGAGACGGCGCCGACGATGGCGAAGGTGCATCGGGCGCTGTTCGCGCGCCTCGGCGACGGGCCGGTCCCGGCGGTCGTGCTCGACACGCCGTACGGCTTCCAGGAGAACGCCGACGAGCTGAGCGTGCGCACGGTGGAGTTCTTCGGGACCAGTGTGGGCCGGCGCGTGACGGTCGCGACGTTCCGTTCGCGCGACGTCGATGCGGTGACCACGGCGACCGCCGTGGCCCGCATCCGCGAGGCGCGGTACGTCATGGCGGGTCCCGGGAGCCCGAGCTACGCGCTCCGCCAGTGGGCCGGCACGCCGATCGTCGACGCGCTGGCGAGCCGGCTGTCGGATGGCGGAATCCTGACCATGGCGAGTGCCGCGGCGCTCACGCTCGGCGCGTTCACGATCCCCGTGTACGAGGTCTACAAGGTCGGCGAGGATCCCCGCTGGCTCGACGGGCTCGACCTGCTCGGCGCGGCGACCGGGCTTCGCGTCGCCGTCGTGCCCCACTACGACAACGCGGAGGGCGGCACGCACGACACGCGGTTCTGCTACATGGGCGAGCGCCGGCTCCGGCTGCTCGAGGCCGGTCTCCCGGAGGGCGCGTTCGTCCTCGGCGTCGATGGGCACACGGCGCTCCTGCTCGACCTCGAGGCGGGCACGGCCTCGGTGGCCGGCCTCGGCGGGGTCACCGTCCGTGTCGCGGGCCGCAGCGCCGTCTTCCCGGCCGGATCGGAGATCGCGATCGCGGAGCTCGGCGAGGCGGCTCGACGGCTCTCGCAGGCAGCTGGCGGACGGCCGGACCGCCCACGCGGGTCACGCGGTGCGGCGGCGAGCGGCGGCAACCGGCGGCGAGGCGCGGATGCCGCAGCGCCCGGGCCCGCAGACGGATCCGGCGCGGATTCCCCGGACTCCCCGGCGGACGGCGCCGTGCCCGAGGGACGGCGAGCTGCGCCGCTGCGGGACGCGACGTCCGAGCTCGAGGGACTCGTGGTGGAGCGCCTGGACGCGGGCGACGTGCGCGCGGCCGTCGCGGCGCTGCTCGAGCTGGACGAGGCCATCTCGGCCCGTCTCCGCGCCGGCGAGGACAGCCTGGACCTCGACTCGGCCGCCGGGACGTTCCGTTCCCTCATCACCCGCCTCGGCGAGCGGGCGGAGGCGGGAACGCGCGATCCGCGCGAGCAGCTGGCACCGTTCGTGCAGGCGCTCCTCGCGCTGCGTGCCCGCGCGCGGGCCGCCCGGGACTGGGAGACGGCCGATCTCGTCCGGGATCACCTTGCCCGCGCGGGGGTGGAGGTGCGCGACGGCGCGGCGGAATCGACCTGGGTGCTCCAGCCGCCTACCGGGTCGCCTCCGGGGGCCTGAGGCTCGGCCGTCCTCTTCAGCGCGGGGAGCCGCTGCGGAACCGTGCGTCGAGCCCGTCGACGAACTGCCCGGCCTCGACCAGCGACGCGGTCACGAGGTCCGGGCCCTCGATCTCGTCCTCCATCCCGGCGACCCCGCGCCCGCCGACCATCAGCGGCAGGGAATCGCCCCCCGCGCCCGCCGCGCGGATGGCGCCGATCGCCTCGCGAAGCGCCGGAATGCGGTCGTGCGTCCCGATCGAGAGCGCCACCAGGTCGACGCCGCGGCTGGAGACGAATCGCCGGAGATCATCCGCGGGCACGTTCGCACCGAGGTTCTCGACGTGCCAGCCGCGCTCCTCGAGGATCTGCGCCAGGCACGCCAGGCCGGACACGTGCTGCTCGCCTGCCGGTGCGGCGAGCACGGCGACCGGGCCGACGCGCATCTCCGCGGGCTCGCCCGGCCGCACCCGCGAGAGCGCGGCCATGAGCGAGACGGAGGCGAGGTGTTCCTGCGAGATCGACCACGCTCCCGTCTCCCAGCGCGATCCCACGATCTCCATCGCCGGGCGCAGCAGCCCGTCGAAGACGTCCGCGCGAGGCCGCTCCTCGAGCGCCTCGCCGATCACCCAGGCCGCCATGTCGTCGTCGCCGTCCGCCAGCAGCGCGGCGACGAACTCGGGAGTGGCAAGGCTCTCGGGCGGCTCGTCCTCAGGCATCCCGACGTTTCTCCTCTCGATCCGTGGCGTGTTCCCCATCCTGTTCGTCCCCGCTGCGTTCGCGGATTGCGCGATCCCGGCCTCGCCGGCGGGCCGGGCCGGCGCGGGCCGGGTTCGCCGCCACCGCAACGGGGCCGCCGATGGCGGGGATCCCCGCACTGCCGGTGGCCGTGGCGGCCTCCGTTCCGCCGGGATCGTCGCCGAGCGGCGTCTCCAGCTCGCGCCGGAGCTTCAACAGCGCGGTGCGGATGCGCGTCTTTGCCGTGCCGAGCGGGATCCCCTCCCGCTCTGCCACCTCGACGTGCGTGAGGCCGCCGAGGAACGCGAGCTCCAGCGCACGCCGCTGGTCGCTCGCGAGCCCGGCGATCGCCTCCTGCAGCCGGCGCCGGCGCAGGCGCAGCCAGACCTCGTCGTGCACGTCGTCGGGCGCCTCGTGCAGTTCGAGATCGACGTCGGCGAGGTGCCGCTGCACGGTGGCCTCGCGTCGCACGGCGTCGATCGCCCGGTAACGGGTGAGGGTCAGGAGCCACGGCCCGAGCGAGCCGCGGGCCGGATCGAAGCGTGCCGGGTCGCGCCAGACGGCCATCAGCGCGTCCTGCACGACTTCCTCGGCCATGCGTTCGGCACGCGTCACGCGGAGCGCCACCGCGTGCATGGCGCCGCCGAACCGCGCGGACAGGGACTCGAGTGCGAGCTCGTCGCCCTCGGCGATGCGCGCGATGAGCTCCGCGTCGCCGGATGCCGGCCCGCGCGCCGCGGCCACGAAGCCCGGCCCGCCTGGCGCAGCCACGAAGCCGGGCCCGCGCGCCGCGGTCAGGCCGGCGTCGCGACCGTCCGGCTGCGGGTGCGCCATCTCGTCCCCGCGCATGCGGGCGAGTATAGGGACCGACTCTCGGTCGCCGGAGCCGCGGCATCCGTGCGCGGGGCCGTCATCCGTTCCCGATCCCGGAATCGATCGGCGGCGTGCCGTGGAGCCTTCGATCGCCGACATCGGCGCGAGGCGCGTCGCCCGTCCGGGTCGGTACCGGGTTCGGGCAGCCCTCGGCGAGCACGGCGAACGCGGTCCGAAGGCGGACCAGGAAGGCGCCCGCCTCACCCGGTCGCGGCGTCCCGCCCCCGTGCATGTCCGCCGCGCCGCGCGCCGCCTCCTCCCGTGCCAACCGGAGCGTCGCCCGCACCGCGGATGTCGCCGCGCGTGCCACCACGGAGGCATGCAACCGGAGGGCCGTCGTCCCGCCGTCGGCGCCCGCCGCGCGGAACCGCTCGTACAGGACGTCGGCCAGCCTGTCCTCCCAGTCGACGAACGCCCGCCCGAACCGGCCGACGACGAGCGGGTCGGCCGGGTCGATCCCGGGCGCGACCAGCGACAGGCCGTCCGCCGCCGGCGCGGTG
>JAJYGK010000201.1 GCA_021790715.1 Chloroflexota bacterium | reverse complement strand
CTTGGCCATCCGGACGAACATCTCGCCCGGCTGACCGTCGGGATAGCAGCCGATCGTGATGTAGCCCTCGTGGCCGGCGATCTCGAACTTGTGAGTGACCGACTGGCGCTCCGACGGGAGCCGGCGTCGGTGCGGCTTCTTGGCCTCGGCCTGGGCGCTGACCAGCTGCCGCTCGAGCTCCCGGATCCGGGCCGTCAGTTCGGCGGTGGCCTCCGCCACGGCCTCGGACGCAACGACGTCGACGGCCTTCTCGCCGGCGTCCTTCTTCTTGCCGGTGCTCAGTGGCTGCGAGCGCTTGGAGTTGTCGCGGTAGATCGCGATCGCCTTCAGGCCGAGCCGCCAGCCCTCCAGGTAGACCTGCTCGATGTCCTGCGGGGTGGCCGCCTCGGGCATGTTGACGGTCTTGCTGATGGCGCCCGAGAGGAAGGGCTGCACCGCGGCCATCATCCGGATGTGCCCCATGTGGTGGATCGAGCGCTCGCCGTTGACGGGCTTGAACGCGCAGTCGAAGATCGGCAGGTGCTCCGGCCTGAGGCCGGGCGCGCCCTCGATCGTCTCGTGCTCGTTGACATAGCGGACGATCTCCTCGACCTGCCGCGAGTCGTAGCCGAGCTTGCGCAGGGCGGCCGGGACGGTCTGGTTGACGATCTTGAGGAAGCCCTCGCCGACCAGCTTCTTGTACTTGACGAGCGCGATGTCGGGCTCGATCCCGGTCGTGTCGCAGTCCATCATGAACGCGATGGTGCCGGTGGGCGCGAGCAGCGTGACCTGCGCGTTCCGGTATCCGTGGGCCTCGCCGAGGGCCAGCGTCTCGTCCCACAGGTCCCGTGCCGCCGCGTGCACGTCCGCCGGCACGCCCTCGACCGGGATCTGCTGCGCGGCGTCGCGATGCTTGCGGATGACGCGCAGGAACGGCTCGCGGTTCTTCTCATACTCGACGAAGGGGCCGCCGTGGTCGCGCGCGATCACGGCCGACTGGCGGTACGCCTCGGCGGTCATGATCGACGTGAGGGCTGCCGCGAACGCCTGTCCTTCCGGCGAGTCGTAGGCGAGGCCGCGGCTCATGAGCAGGGCGCCCAGGTTGGCGTAGCCGAGCCCGAGCGGGCGGAAGCGGTGCGAGTTCTCCTCGATCTTCGGCGTCGGGTAGCTCGCGTAGTCGACCAGGATCTCCTGCGCCGTGATCGTCAGGCGGCAGGCGTAGCGATAGGCTTCGACGTCGAACTCGCCGTCCTCGCGGACGAACTTCATGAGGTTCAGCGACGCGAGGTTGCAGCTCGTGTCGTTGATGAAGCTGAACTCCGAGCAGGGGTTCGTGGCGACCTGGCGCGCCGAGTTCGCGACCGGGTTCCAGTCGTTGATCGTCGTGTCGTACTGGATGCCCGGGTCGCCGCAGACCCACGCCGCCTCGGCCATCTGCCGGACGATGTCGCGCGCCCGGTACGTGTCCGCCGCCTCGCGCGTGGTCACGTAGTGCGTGGTCCACTCGCCGTCCTGCTCGACGGCGCGCATGAACTCGTCGGTGACGCGCACGGAGTGGTTCGCGTTCTGGAAGAAGACCGAACCGTACGCCTCGCCGGTGAACGACGGGTCGTAGCCGGCCTCGATGAGCGCCCAGGCCTTCTTCTCCTCGAGCATCTTGCAGTTGACGAACTCGAGGACGTCCGGGTGCCCCACGTCGAGGATGACCATCTTCGCGGCGCGCCGCGTCTTGCCGCCCGACTTGATGACGCCGGCGAACGCGTCGTAGCCCTTCATGAAGCTGACCGGGCCCGACGCCACGCCGCCGCCGGCCATCTTCTCCCGCGCGCTCCGGATGGGGGAGAGATTCGAGCCGGCGCCCGAGCCGTACTTGAACAGCATCGCCTCGGTCTTGGCGAGGTCCATGATCGAGGTCATGGAGTCCTGCACGGAGTTGATGAAGCACGCCGAGCACTGCGGGTGCTCCTCGACGCCGACGTTGAACCAGACCGGCGAGTTGAACGACATCTTCTGGTGCAGGATCAGGTGCGTCAGCTCGGCCCGGAACGTCTCGAGGTCCTCGTCGGTCGCGAAGTAGCGGCCCGCCGCCGCCCAGCCGCAGATCGTGTCGACGACACGGCTGATCAGCTGGCGGACGCTCCGCTCCCGCTCCGGCGTGCCGACGTGCCCGCGGAAGTACTTGCTGACGACGACGTTCGTGGCCAGCTGGCTCCAGCTCTCAGGCACCTCGACGTCGGCCTGCTCGAAGACGACCTTGCCGCTCTCGTTGCCGATGCTGGCCGTGCGGATCGCCCACGCGACCTCGTCGTACGGGTGGACGCCGGGCGTCGTCCAGCGACGCTCGAAGGTGAGGCCCCGGTGCGCTCCACCGTTCCCGGGCTCGCGGCTCTTCGTGCTGGCGGAGGCGGTCGCGCGCGGCATCGGTTCACTTCCTCCCGGCTTGGGCTGGGTCGCCTGGACAGCGTCCGGGCACGTGTCGGGTGTCTCGGCGCAGACGGCGAATCTACCTCGCCGGGAGCCCGTGTCAAGCCCGAAACCACAAGATGTAGTGGTCTGAGGGCGGCACGGACCACAAGATGATGGGTCCGACGGGGGAGGGGCTCCGAGCCGGCCGCGCCGGCGGGAGCGGGCCGGAGTCGCCGCTCGGGTCGGCGGTCGCGGGCGCGGGACTGTCCGCCCGCGTGCCGCTGCGGTAGCGTACTGGACGACGCCCGACGGCGCGGGTCGAACGCGCGAGGGCGGAGCCGAGCGTCCCGGAACGCGACGGAGACGGATGGTGGTGGATCGCAGCACCCCGGCGCACCTCGGCGGGACCGTCACGGCATGGCGGGGTGCTGCCGGCGCCGTCCGGCATCCGCGCGCCGCGGCGACGACGGGCTGAGCGGGGCGCGGCATGGTCCGGATCGCGGTCGGGCAGGGACGGCTGCTCGTCGAACTGGCGGGCCTCGAGGGGCTGTTCGCGATGCACCGGCGGTTCGAGTTCCCGCTCGAGCACGTTGTCTGGGTGCAGACGCGTCCGGACGAGGCCTACAACGGGCCGACCGGAACGCGCATCCCGGGCTCGCACGTGCCGGGCGGTGGCACCACCGGCACGTATCACGGCACCGACGGCGATGTCTTCTGGGACGTCCGCGATCCCGGCCAGAGCATCGCGATCGGGCTGCGCGACGAGCTCCTCGTCGGGCTCGTGGTGGAGGTCGACGATCCGGATCGCGTGGAGCGGGCGATCGTGCATGCCCTCGCGGCGAACCCTGACCGGACGAGGAGCGCCGATCGGAGGCCGGATGTGGCGGGCGGGGTGTCGCCGGCGGGCGGGAGGGATGCGATGACCGGCTGGCTCGACGGGCTGCGGGAGGACCCCCTGCCGTGGCTGCTCGACCGCGATGCGCCGGCGGTGCGACACCTGGCGCTCCGGCAGCTGATGGACCTGCCCGTGGACGATGCGGAGGTGGTCGGTGCGCGGGCTGCGGCCATGTCCGCGGACCCGATCGCGGCGATCCTGGCCGCGCAGGACCCCGAGGGGTGGTGGATCAGGCCGGGACCGGGGTACGGCCCGAAGTACACCGGCACGGTCTGGCAGCTGATCTTCCTGGGCCAGATGGGTGCCGACGGCGGCGATCCGCGGGTGGCGCGGGCCTGCGAGTACGTCCTGTCGCATACGCAGGCGGTGAACGGAGGGTTCGGCGTCAGCGCCGTCCGCGGCTCGGCGAAGCCGCCGCCGTCGACGGTCGTGCACTGCCTGAACGGCAACCTGCTGCGCGCCCTGATCGGGTTCGGCCGGCTCGACGACCCGCGCGTCGGACGCGCGATCGACTGGCAGGTCGCCTCGATCACGGGCGAGGGATTCACGTTCCATCGCTCGGGCGTGCCCGGCCCCGGGTTCTGCTGCAGCGCGAACGAGGGGCTGCCGTGCGCCTGGGGTGCCGTGAAGGTCGTGCTCGGCCTGGCGGCCATCCCGGCGGAGCGGCGCAGCGAGACCGTCCGGCGGGCGCTCGATACCGGGGTGCGCCTCCTGCTGAGCTGCGACCCGTCGACCGCGGCGTACCCCATGGGGTGGGGCAACACGAAGCCGAACGGCTCCTGGTTCCGGCTCGGGTTCCCGTCCGGGTACGTCGCGGACGTGCTGCAGGTGATGGAGGCGGTCTGCGAGGCTGGCTCGGGGGCCGACGATCGCCTGCTGCCCGCGGTGGCGTGGCTGCTCGCCCAGCAGGACGAGCGGGGGCGCTGGCGCAACCGGTACGCCTACCAGGGCAAGCTCGTGGCGGACGTCGACGTGCCGGGTGATCCGAGCAGGTGGGTCACGCTGCGCGCCTGCCACGTGCTCAGGCGCGTCGCGGAGGCCCGCGGCTGAACGCGGGCGGTCCGGCCGCGCCTACGGGATCGTCGTCGGGGTGCTCAGGCCGCTGTAGGCGTGCAACCCGGAGAAGTAGAGGTTGCCGAAGAACGTGAAGAGGATCGCGGCGAACCCGATGACGAGGATCAGGGCCGCCGGCCGGCCGGCCCAGCCGCGCTGGTTGCGCGCGTGCAGGTACACGGCGTAGATGAGCCACGTGACCAGCGCCGAGGTCTCCTTCGGGTCCCAGCTCCAGTAGCTGCCCCACGCGATCGACGCCCAGTACGAGCCGAGGATGATCATGGTCGCGAAGATCGGGAACCCGATGATCACCGCGCGGTACGCGACGGCGTCGAGGACGTGATGCGAGGGGAGCCAGGCGTAGCGATCGCCGGTGCCCTGCAGCAGGTAGCCCACCGCGGCCGCGAAGCTCGTCGCGAAGATCCCGTAGCTGATCATCGCCATCGCCACGTGGACCGTCAGCAGCGGCGCGTTGTCGAGGGCCGGCACGAGCGGCTCGATCGTGGAGGGGAGCGTCGCGGCATACGCGGCGAGGAAGAGCGCCACGCCCATCGGCACGAACCCCAGCGCCCGGATCGGGTAGCGGCGCTGGAGGAACAGGTAGCCGCTCGTGATCCCCCAGCTGAAGGCGACCGCGAACTCGTACATGTTGCCCCACGGCCCGCGACCGACCACGATCGCGCGCAGCAGCATCGAGAGCCCGATCAGCGACCAGGCCACCCAGGCACCGGTGAGCGCGAGCCCGGCGACCGGCGTGGTTGGCACCGCCTCCTCCGCGGCCTCGTCATCGGAGAGGGTGGCGGCGTCATCGGAGAGAGCCGCGGCGGCGGCATCCCTCCGTCGCGGCGCGCGGCGCCCCGAGGTCGTGCCCCGTCCGCCGAGATCGAGGCTGCCGACGCCGACGACGTCTCCGACCTCGATCGTCCCTCCGCCGGCCCCGACACCGGCGAGACGCGGCGCAGGGGCGAGCACGGCCAGCGACCGCCTGCCGGCGGCGAGCATCGCCGTGTGCGCGACGTGGAACACGAAGGTGAAGGCGAGCGCGAGCGCTCCGCCGGTGAACAGGTAGAGCGACATCTGGGCCAAGGGGTCGACTCCTCGTGCGACGCGCGGCTCCGGGAACTGCGGCTCGTGACCCTCGCCGAGCCTGCGGCGATCCGGCCCCGGCATCATAGGGCAAGTCGGCGCCGGACCCTGCCATTCGGCCCGGGTCATCAGGCCCACGCCCGCCCCCGCGTTCGGGCGGCCGCCCGTGAGGCCCGGACCACCGCCCGGGCAGGGCAGGGGTGCGCACGTTTCGACGCTACCATTCGACCCGACCAGCCCGTGTTCGGGACGACCGGCCCGCGCCACGGCCGCCAGGTGCAGATCCGGCACCGGCGGGGGCGGCGACGGGCCCCGTGATGGAGAGCCGCATGCCCGAGATGCGCGAGGAGACCACGGCGGCCACGGCCCAGGCGCCGGCCGCCACCGGGACCGGCGCGCGGCCGGGCGACTTCTGGGAGCGCCTGCGGTCGGCGGTGGGCGAGGCCGTGGTCGGGGCGGAGCAGCCGCTCCGGCTGCTGGCGACCGCGCTGCTGGCGGAGGGCCACGCGCTCATCGAGGACGTCCCCGGCGTCGGCAAGACGCTGCTGGCGCACGCCTTCGCGCGTGCCCTCGGGCTCGGCTTCGCCCGCGTGCAGGGGACCCCCGATCTCCTTCCGACCGACGTGACCGGCACGTCGATCCTGGAGGCGGGCGCGCTGCGCTTCGTGCCCGGTCCGGTCTTCACCAACGTCCTGCTCGTCGACGAGATCAACCGCGCCACCCCCCGGACACAGTCGGCGCTGCTGGAGGCGATGCAGGAGCGGCAGGTGTCGATCGAGGGGAGCACGCGTCCGCTGCCCGATCCGTTCCTCGTGCTCGCCACGCAGAACCCGATCGAGCTCGAGGGGACCTTCGCGCTCCCGGAGGCGCAGCTCGACCGGTTCCTGGTGCGCATCCGGCTCGGCTACCCCGACGAGGCGTCCGAGCGCTCGATCGCCCGGCGGTACCTGGAGCCCGGCGATCCAATCGAGCGCGTGGGGCCGGTGGTCGCCGCCGGCGATATCGCGGCACTGCGGGCCGGAGCCCGCTCGATCCGCGTGTCGGACGAGGTCGAGCGCTACCTGGTGGCGCTGACCCGCGCGACACGCCGGCACCCGGACGTGCAGCTCGGTGCCAGCCCGCGCGCGAGTGTCTCCCTGTACCGGGCGACGCAGGCCTGGGCGCTGCTGGCAGGCCGCACGTTCGCGCTGCCGGACGACGTGCAGGCGATCGCCCCGTTCGTGCTCGGGCACCGCCTGCTCCTGGACGTCGATCGCCAGTTGCGCGGGGCATCCGTGGACCGGATCGTCGAGCAGCTCCTCTCCTCGGTCCCGGTGCCGCTCGAGCGCGCGTGAACGTCTCGGCCTGGCTCGGCGTCGGGCTCGCTGCACTCGGCGCGCTCGCCGGGGCGCCGCCGCTCCTGCTGGTCGGCGTGCTCGTGCTGCTCGTCGAGCTCCTGCGCGGCCTCTGGTCCCGCTACGGGCTGCGGAGCGTCTCCTACGAGCGCCGCCTGGCCCACGACCGGGCGGTGTGGGGGGACCAGGTCGATCTCGACGTGACGGTCTGGAACGCCAAGCCGCTGCCGCTGCCATGGCTGCACGCGGACGACTTCGTGCCCGAGGAGCTCACGATCCGGGAGCGCACGCTGGTGCGGTCCGACCGTCCCGGGCTCGCGCTGCTCGACAACACGTGGTCGCTCGCCTGGTACGAGCGGGTCGTGCGGCACCTGCACGTCGTCGCCGACAGGCGCGGCGTCTTCCGCTTCGGTGCGGTGCGCCTGCGGGTCGCCGACCTGTTCGCGCGCGAGACGGCCGAGGAGGAGCGCACGCTGCCGGACGCCCTGGTGGTCCGGCCGCGGACGGTCGCCGTTCAGGAACGGCTGGAGGAACGCGCCAGCCTCGGTGAACGGCGCGCGCGCCGCAGCCTGTTCCACGACCCCGCCCTGTTCGCCGGCGTGCGCCCCTACCAGCCGGGCGACCCGTTGCGTCACGTGCACTGGAAGGCCACGGCACGGACCGGCTCGACCGTCGTCAAGCGGTACGACCCCTCCCGCCAGCGGACGCTGCTGCTGGCCCTCGACGGCCAGACGATCGACGGACCGCACTGGCTCATGACCTACGACGAGAGCCTGCTCGAGGGCCTGTGCGTCGCGGCCGCGTCGCTGGCGCGGCGGGCGCTGGCCGGCGGAGCGGAGTGCGGGCTCGCCGTCGCGGCCTACGCCGGCACGCCGCGGCCGGTGGCCTGGGTGGCGCCGGCGGGCGGTTCGGACCAGCTGGGCCGCATCACCGACACGCTGGCACGGATCAGCCCCGGCGCGTCGCAGCCGTACGAGCGGATGCTGGCGTCCCTGCCGCAGCGGATCTCCCCGGACGCGACGATCGTGGCGATCAGCGGCAGGGAGCCGGCGCCCTTCCTGCCGGTCCTCGGCCGGCTGGCCCGCTCCGGGTATGGCGTCCAGCTCGTCGCGATGGGGGCGCATGCGCGCGAGCACGCCGCATCGGCGAGGAGCGCCGGGATCGAGGCGCTCACCGCGGCACTCGACCCCGACTGGCGATCGGCCGACGCGCTCGCCCTGAGGGCCTGACGATGCGGCATGGTGCGGAACCGACGCGGCCGGGTGGGGAGGCGCCGCGGCCGGGTGCGGAACCGGCGCGGCCGGGTGCCGCGACGATGCGCCCGGGCGTGACGCGCGACCTGCTCGACCTGCTGCCGCCGACGCTCGACGCGATCGCCGAGGGCGCCTGGCTTGCCATCGCCTACCTCGTCCTCCAGGTGCTCGGCGCCCACGGTCCCATCCTGCTCGGGCCGATCCAGTTCGCCGCGCTCGCCGGACTCGGCATCGCGATCTCGCGGGGCGCGCTCCCGTGGTCCGGCCGCGGCCCGCTCGCGGCCGCGACGGTGATCGCGGCGCTGGGCGGCTGGCTCGTGGCCCCGCAGGCGCGCGACGCCGTGCTGCTCGGCCACCCGGACCAGGCACTCGCCTTCCACGCGGGCGGCTTCCTCGCCGGCATCGCCGTCCTGCGCGGCGCGGCCCACGGCGAGGCCGCGGACGACGATCTCGAGCTCTCCCGCCTCCTGGCCTGGGGGCTGCCCGGGCTGGCCGTGCCGTGGCTGCTCGCGCAGGCCGTCGGACCCGGCGGCCGGGCCGCGTTCCTCGAGCCGGCGTTCGTGGCGACCCTGACCTTCGTGGTGGCGACGCTGCTCGCGATCGCGCTGGCGCGGCTCGATGCCCTCGGATCGCGGTCGGGCGTGGACTGGCGCAACAACCCGGCCTGGCTGCTCGTGCTGCTGCTCGTCGTCGCCGCCACCATCGTGGTCGGCCTGCCGCTCGCCGCCGCACTCGGGATCCCGCTCGATGCGGCGCTTCGGGGCGCGATCGGCCCGCTCTGGTTCCTGGTCATGGCGGCGATCGCCGTCGTCGCCATCCCGTTCGGTCTCATCGCCACGGCACTGGTCTACGTCGTGCGCGCGCTGCTCGGGCCGGCCCGCCCCCTCCCGCCGGTGGCGACGTCGACGGTGCACGGCTTCAACCCCGAATCGGCGACCGGCCTGCCGAGCCCGGTCTTCGCCGCCATCGCGATCGCCATCGTGGTGGCCGTGCTGGTCGTCCTCGCATGGCAGCTGCTGCCCGCGATCGGCGCTCGGCGCGCCACGACCGTCGGCGAGGAACGGGGGATCGTCCTGCCGGGGACGCCGTTCCGGCCCAGCCTGTCGCTGCCGCGTTTCCGCTCGCGGCCCGCCGCCCCGCCGCCGCCCCACGACGCCGTGACGGCCTACGTGGCGGCCATCGGCGACCTGGGGGCCGTCCCATCGCTGGCGCGGGCGACCGACGAGACGCCCGCCTCGCACACCCGTCGCCTGCGGACCTCCGGGCGCGGGATGACCGCGCTCGACCTGCTGGCGGCCGACTATGCGCTCGTCCGGTATGCCGGCCGGCCCATCTCGCGAGCGGAGGACCGCCGCGGCCTCGAGCGGTGGCGGCGGATCCGGGCGCAGGCCCGGGCGGTCGCAGCGGCCGGCGATGCGGGCGGGAATGACGCCCCGAGCGCCGGGACCAGCGAGCGTCCGCCCCGGACGGCGGACACCACCGGGGACGCTTCGCCCGGCCCCGACCGCGGCGAACCTGTGACCGGGGCACCGGCGGACGACGCCGTGCCGGACGAATGAGCGACGAGACGCGGCGCGCGGGCGTCCGGCGGCACCACTCGGCGGGAGCCGTGGTCTTCGACGGAGGCCGGTGTCTCGTCCTGCGGCGGGGCAGGGAATGGGTCTTCCCGAAGGGCCACGTCGAGCCCGGCGAGACCCCCCGCGATGCCGCGCGGCGCGAGGTGCTCGAGGAGACCGGGCTGATCGTCGAGGTCGGGGCGCCCCTGGGATCGACCCGTTACGAGTTCCAGTCGGGCGACGGGCGCTGGAACCGGAAGGTCGTCGACTGGTTCGTCGGCCGCCGCGAGGGCGGCGAGCTGCGCCTCGAGCCGATCTTCGACGAGGGCCTCTTCCTGGGCCGCCCGGAGGCGATCGCGCGGCTGACGTTCCCGGGCGACCGCGACATCGCGCGGCGCGCGTTCGCCGCGGTCGGCGGGCCGGCCGGCGACTGACGGTCGCGACCGGCAGGCGCTTTGCCGACCGAGCGTCGTGGCCGGCGAGCCCTTTGCCGACCAAGCGTCGTGGCGGGCGGCCCTCAGCGTCCCCGGCGGGGGTTGCCGTGCTTGCGGGTCGCGCCGCGCCCGGGCTTCCAGGACGGCCGGGCCGCGTCTTGATCGCGATCGGGTTCGTCCGGCGGGATGTCCGCGCCGCCCGGATCGCCCGCGCCGCCCGGATCGCCCGGACCGCCCGCATGCCCGGGACGGCCCCGACGCCCCGCCCCACCCGCCCCGGTCCCGTCCGGCGACCTGCGTGCGCCCGCCGAGGGACGGGATCCGGTCCGGGACCGTGGCCCGCCACGGGGCCGGGGCCCGCCGAGGGTGGTCCCCGGCGTCACGGGCGCGGGACCCTCGTCGAGCCGTTCCTCGAGCCAGCGTACCGGGCGGACGCGGCCGCCGGCTCTCCGGACGTCGTCGCCGAGCGCCGTGTCGTTCGTCACGACCAGGATGTAGGCGCGCTCCTCGAAGGGCCGCTGCTGGACGAGATCGACGAGGACGGCGTCCGCGGTTCGCCGGCCCGCGTGGCGGACGACGAGGCCGTGCCTGACGCGCGTCCAGGACGGCCCGCCCGGGTCCGGGGTCCCGTCGAGGATCACCACGGTGTCGACCGACAATGGGACGGCGGCGGCGAGCCGCGGGAGCAGCCCGCGCAGCGCGCCCGGTCCCGCGTCGCCGGCCACGGCGTGCAGCAGGTTGTTGCCGTCCACGAGGAGCGCGCCGACGTCGCGCCACGCATCGCCGCGACCGCTCATCGAGCGCCCCGCCCGGGCCGCGCATCGGCCGCCGGCAGACGGCGTGCCGCTCGCCCTACCATGGCGCCATGCTGCTCCTGGTCGATCTCGACGGCGTCGTGTACCGCGGGTCGGACCCCGTCCCCGGCGTGGCCGACGTGCTCGCCGAGCGAGTCGCGGCAGGCGACCATGTCCTGTACTGCACCAACAACTCGAGCCGGTACCGCACCGAGTACGTGCGGATCCTCGGGTCGATGGGCGCGCCGGTCCAGCCCGACTGGGTCTTCACGTCCGCGCGCGCGACGGCGCTGGAGCTCGCCCAGTGCGACCCGCCCGTGCGGGTGGCGATGGTGCTGGGCGCGCCAGGCCTGTCGCACGAGATCCGGGACGTGGGGATCCGGCCGGTCGATCCGGACGGTCGGGGGCTCTCCGCCGACCCGGACGCGGTCGTGGTCGGCATCGACCGGCACCTGACGTACGAGCGGCTCGCCGTCGCGGCCCAGGCGGTGCGCGAGGGCGCCCGTTTCGTGGCCACGAACCGCGACCCGGTCTTCCCCGCCGCCGAGGGGCTCATGCCGGGCGCGGGCTCGATCGTGGCGGCGCTCGAGACGGCCGCCCGCCGTGCCCCCGACATGGTCGTCGGCAAGCCCGGCCCGATCCTGTTCGAGGCGGCCGCGCGCTCGGTCGGGATGACCCCCCGCGAGGCCGTCGTGATCGGCGACGGGGCCCTGACGGACATCGCCGCCGCGGGACGAACCGGCGCGCGGTCCGTGCTGATGCTGACCGGGGTCACGAGCCGCGCCGAGGCCGAGGCACTCCCGCCGGACCGGCACCCCACCCTCATCGCGGCCGATGCGGGCGAGCTGCGATCGGCGCTGCTGCGCCTGCAGGGGGGCGAGGCCGCCGCCTGATCCCGCCGGCGGGTGGGCCACCGCTGCATCACCCCCGGACCAGGGGCTCGCCGGCGGCGTACGCGTCGAAGGCCGCCCGGAGCCGGTCGCGCAGCGGCTCGTCGTCGGCCAGGAAGGCCACGTCGAGCGCGTGCCGGTTCATCGCCCACAGCTCCCGCGGCGTCAGCCCCAGCACGTCGATCGCGCTGCGGTACTCGTCGACGAGCGTGATGTCGGTCACCGTCCGGTCGTCCGTGGAGAGCGTGACCGGAACCTGCGCCCGCAGCAGGCGGGCCAGCGGATGGTCGGCCAGGCGCGGGACGACCGCCGCCTGGACGTTGCTCGTCGGGCAGAGATCGAGCGTCACGCCCCTCGCGCGGAGCTCGTCGAGCAGGCTCGGATCGTCGATCGCTGGCGCGCCGTGCGCGATGCGCGCGGGATCGAGCTCGAGGGCACGCCGGACCTGCGGGGCGCCGCCCCACTCGCCCGCGTGCAGTGTGATTCCCAGGCCCGCCGCCCGTGCCGTCTCGATCGCATCGCGGTGCACGCGGGGATCGGGGTACGACGCCTCGAGCCCGGCGAGGTCGAACCCGGTCAGGCCGTCCCCACCGAACGCGGCCGCCTCCTCCGCCACGCGCACGTTCGCCCGTGGATCGTGGGAGCGCATGGCGACGGCGATCAGCCGCACGACGATGGCCGGCAGCCCGGCGTCGGTGCCCGGCGGAGACGACACGGGCGGGCGACCGGCGTCCGCACCCGTGCCCGAGTCCGCACCCGGTGCAGACGGCGCCGGGGCGCGCCCTGTGCGCGCCCGTTCCACCGCCGCGACCCCGTCAGCCGTGCCGGCCACCACGGCCGCGATCACGTCGCGGAGCGAGAGCCCGCGCTCGACGTGCAGCGCCGGTGCCCAGCGGATCTCCACGTACCGCGTCCCGTCGGCTGCCACGTCCTCGATCAGCTCGGTCGTGGCCCGCCGCAGCGCCTCGGCATCCTGCAGCAGCGCGATGGGCAGGTCGAACGCCCGCAGCAGCTCGGCCTGGTCCAGCGGCTGCGCGGGCCCCGCCAGCCGGGCGCGCATCCCGGCCAGGTCGAGGCCGTCGTCGAGCCCGCGCTCGCGGGCCAACTCGAGGGCGGTGGCGGGCCGAAGGGAGCCGTCCAGGTGGAGGTGGAGCTCCGCTTTCGGCATGCCGCGCAGCAGCGCATCGAGCTCGCGATGCGAGGCGGCGCGGCGCGGATCGACCAGGGCGTGGAACTCCATCGCGCCCGATGGTAACGCCGGTGTCGGCGTGCGGAGGCCGCCGGCACGCCCGGAAGTCGCGGCGGACGCCGGCGGATCGGCGGACGCGCCCCGACGAGGCCCCGCGCCGCCGCGGCCGCGCCGGGGCCCGCCGGTAGACTGGTGGCCATGGAGGCTCCACGTCCGCGGCACACGCGCATCCTCTGGCTGCTGCGCGCGATCGCCTGGCTGCTCGTGGCGGCGTTCGTGTCGCTCTCCGGCGCCGGCCTCGCGGTGAGCGCCGACCACATGCCCGGGGACAGCACGCGGCCCGAGCGGACGTGGGCCCAGGACGTGGCGTTCCAGGCGCGCATCCGGGCGCTCTCGCCCGAGTACGGCGCGCTGTCGACCTCGGTCGGGTCGCTCGGGGACACGGCGCGGACCGCGCTGATCGACCTCGTGGCGCGACGCACCGACCTGCTGCAGGCGGACCTGGCGAAGGGAGACCGGCTGACGACGCAGATCGATGGGCAGGTCACGCGCCTGAACGCCCTCCTCGACGGCGTCGACGCGTCGGTCCCGGTCGACCTGCTCGGGAACCGGTCGCGCTCGATGCTCGTGACCGCCCGGGAGGCGATCCAGACCACGCAGCCGCTGTCGTCCGAGTGGCACACGCTGGCGGACGAGTCGCTGCCGGCGATCGAGCTGACGTCCGTCCTCGAGCGCCACGACCAGCTCGTCCTGACCGCCGTGCAGCAGGCGCACGCCGGCAGGTACGCCGCTGCCGTCACGATCCTGGGGGAGGCGGGCACCGAGCTCGACCGAGCGACGAAGACCCGTGACGCCCTCGAGAATCGCGCGGACGTGTCGACCCTGACGACGTACATCGACCGCATGCGCGCCTACGACCAGGCGCTCGTCGCGCTCTACTCGAACCTGAAGGGCACCGGGGGCCGGATGACGCCGGCCGGCGAGAAGCTCGTGGCGAAGGTCTCGGCCGCGCAGAAGCTGCTGCCCCCGGACACGCGGGCGATCGAGCTGATCATGGTCGACATCGCGCAGGCCGGGTTGAACCAGGCCGCGATTGCCATCGAGCAGGCGCGCGGCGACCTCGGCGACGCCGTCGCGGCGCTACACTTGGGCACCTGACTGCGCCGTCCATCGTCACGCGATCCACCCTAGACAGACGCGGTCCGCCGCTGCAGCCCCCTTCCCGCGGCGGCCCACGCCCGTTCGCATCGAGGAGTTCGTTCTGATGCAGATTCGGGTCGTCTCCGACCAGCCGTGGTCCGTTCCGGCCGATGTCCTGGCCGTCCCTGTCCTGGCCGAGGATCCCGGCCCCGCCGATGCGGCCGTCCTCGCGGAGCTGGATCG
The DNA here is from genome assembly GCA_021790715.1 of Chloroflexota bacterium. Lineage (GTDB taxonomy): Bacteria > Chloroflexota > Limnocylindria > Limnocylindrales > CSP1-4 > JAJYNJ01. The sequence continues at coordinate 3,046 of JAJYGK010000201.1, read as the reverse complement.
CCGGATGGGCGGCACGATCGCCGAGTACCGCCGGCTGGGAGAGGTCGCGCCGAAGCCGTACCACTCGGCACTGCTGCGCGGCCGGGAGATGGCGCCCGGTTGGGTGCTCGCGATCGGCGCGGGCGAGGTCGGTGCCTTCGACCGCCTCGTCGCGTACCGGCTCGCCGCGGCGATCGAGCGCCGGCTCGCAGGCCTGCACGTCTCCCGGCTCGCGATCTGGCTGCCGTCCACCCTGGCGGCCGCCGGCGATGCGGGCTCGATGTCCGCGACGGACCTGGCGATGCTCGTCACCCGCGGCGTGGTCGAGGGCGAGTACGACCCCGCGCTCATCTACCGGGCCGGGTCCGACGAGGCCCCGCCGCACCTCGACGAGCTCGTGCTGGTCGTGCCCGGCGCCGATGTCGCCCCGCTCCAGGCGGCGGCGGAACGCGGCGCGGTGATCGGCGAAGGCGCGCGCATCGCCCGCGATCTCGCGAACCGCGCGTCCAACGACGTGAGCCCCGAGGTGCTGGCCGACGCCGCCACCGACCTGGCGAAGGCCCATGGCCTGTCGATCGACGTGATCGGGCCCGAGCGGGCGACCGAGATGGGCATGGGCATGTTCATGGCGGTCGGCCGCGGCAGCGACAACCCGCCCCGCCTGATCGTGCTGCGCAACGGCGCGGACGGCGCGCGGGACGCCCGCGGCCGGCTGCTGGCACTGGTCGGGAAGGGCGTCACCTTCGATTCGGGCGGCATCTCGATCAAGCCGGCCGACCGGATGGAAGAGATGAAGATGGACAAGACGGGCGCGTGCACCGTCATCGCCGCGATCGTCACGGCGAAGCGGCTGGCGCCCGACCTGCCCCTGCTCGCCCTGGCGCCGGCCGTCGAGAACATGCCCGGCCCGCACTCCACGCGGCCCGGCGACATCGTGAAGGCCCTGAACGGCAAGGTCGTCGAGGTCCAGAACACCGATGCCGAGGGGCGCCTGATCCTGGGCGACGCGCTCACGTACGCCGAGCGCCTCGGCGCCACGCATCTCGTCGACGCCGCGACGCTGACCGGCGCCGTCGAGCGGGCCTTCGGCAAGCAGGTGACGGGCGCCTTCGGCACCCCGCAGGACTGGTACGACACCGTCGTCGCGGCCGGCGCGCGGCAGGGCGAGCGGTACTGGCAGATCCCGCTCGTGGACGACTACGTCCGCGACATGGAGAGCTGGTACGCGGACTTCCAGAACTCCGGCCCGGCGGACGGCTCGCTCGTGAAGAGCGGCCTCTTCCTGCGCGAGTTCGTGACGCGGCCGTGGGTCCACCTCGACATCGCCGGCACGGCATACATGCGCCGGGCGACGGCATGGGCTCCGCGCGGCGCGACCGGAACCGCGCACGCCACCATGGTCGAGCTCGCGCTCGAGGGGGTGACCGGGGCGTAGCCAGCCCGGGCGGGACGCGGCCCCGGGCCCCCGGACCTTCGGCTGCTTGCCCCGGCCCGGCAGGCCCGGCACCATGCGGCCGTGAACGGACTGGCACTCGGCCCGGTGCTCCTCGGCGTCGCGGGCGGCCTCTACGGGCTGCTCGCCGACCGGCTCGCCGCGCGCTGGCCGGAGCACGAGGAGCCCGGGATCCGGGCGCCAGACTGGCGCACCGGCCTGGTGGTGCTGCTGGCCGCGGGTGCCTTCCTCGCCCTGCCGCTCCGGTTCTCGAACGCGCGCGACATCGCCGTGGAGGGCGTGTTCTTCGCCGCCCTCGTGATCCTGCTGGCCACCGACCTGGACCAGCGGCTCCTGCCCGACGAGATCACGCTGCCGCTGGTGCCCGCGGCCCTGCTCGTGCTCCTGCTGGGCTGGAACCCGGTGCTCGCGGGGAAGGACCTCGGGCTCGTCAGCGGGCTGGCGGCCGCGGTCCTCGCGCCGGCCTTCCTCGGCGTCACCGGCGCCCTGTTCCGCGGTGCGCTCGGCATGGGCGACCTCAAGCTCGCCGTCAGCCTCGGCCTGGCGTGCGGCATCTCGCAGCTGGTGGCCGGGTTCATCGTGGCCTCGCTCGCGGCCGGCGTGCTCCTGGTGGCGCTGCTGCTCACGCGGCGCCTGGGGCTGCGGAGCGCGATTCCGTTCGGGCCGATCCTCATCGTCGCGGCGTTCCTGGCCGTGCTGAGGCCGATCACGTGACCGCCGGCGTCTTCGTGCCTGGCGCCGCGACCCCCCGGCGTTGCAGCCGTCTTGCGAGCACGGGTATCATCGCGGCCAGCCGGAGTCGTTCCAGCGGACCGTGCCCCCTGCTCGAACGGCGCACCACCGGCGGGCGAGAACCGGATCGCGGCCCGCGGAGGCCGCCGCATGGAGTCGATGCCTGCACGATGACGCGATGCATCGCCTAGGTCGCGCGTTCGGGGGCCGGCGTTCACTGATCGCGGCGCTGCTCGTCGTTCCGCTCCTGTTCACGTCGCTCGGCGGTGTCCCGTCTGCGCAGGCCGATTCCCTCTCCAGCGCGCTCAGGGCGCAGAAGGCGCTCCAGGCGAAGATCGCCGCGCAGCGGCAGCAGATCCAGGCGCTCCAGGCGAGCCAGACGAAGCTGCAGTCCGTGCTGGCCGACACCGCCGCTCAGCTCGGCGGCATCAACGTCCAGCAGTCGAAGCTGGCCGCGACCGTCAAGACGGCCCAGACCGCCCTTGCCCAGGTGCAGTCGGAGTACTCGACGCTGGTCGCCCAGGTGTCCGATCTCGACTCGCAGCTCCAGCTGCTCGAGACGCAGATCGCGGACAGCCAGCAGCAGTACAGGAACGAGCAGCAGACGCTGGCGAGCCACATCGCCGACGCGTACATGGTCCAGCAGACGTCGCTGCTCGAACAGCTGCTGAGCGCGCACTCGCTCGCCGACGTGCTCGCCGACGTGGGCTACTACCTGCGGATCGGCGACCAGGACGCGGCGCTCGCCGCCCAGATCAGGCAGCAGGGGCTGGAGCTGGCCGCGCTGCAGCAGGCCACCGCGGTGACGCGCGCCCAGACGCAGCAGTCGCGCCTGACGATGTACGTGCAGAAGGCGCAGATGACCGCGCAGCGCAACAAGCT
>JAJYGK010000091.1 GCA_021790715.1 Chloroflexota bacterium | reverse complement strand
GTCGCGCAGCTCGAGGAGAACGTCGCGGCCGCCGACCTGGAGCTGACCCCCGACGAGCACGCGCGGCTGACGCAGGCCGCCCTGCAGGCGCAGGCGGGCGACGGCGCCTGACGGAAGGACTTCCCGCCGGGGATTCCGTCCTGCCCGGCGGGGACGCCGCGGGGGCGGCTAGGATCACGCCGACATGGGCAGGCTGAATCGCCGCCGGATCGGATTGCTGCTGGCGGTCGCGGTCCCGTCGCTGTTCGTGGCGACGATCGCCGTCGCCCTGATCGAGGCGCACCTCCGGGTCCACAACGCGTCGGTGGTGTACCTCACGGCGGTGGTCGCGACCGCGATGGTGGCCGGCACCCCCGGCGCGGTCGTCGCCGCGTTCGCCTCGTTCCTGCTGTACGACTTCTTCTTCGTCCAGCCCCTCTACACGCTGACGGTGCACGATCCGTCCGAGTGGCTGGGGCTCGTGCTGCTGCTCTTCGTGGGGGTCGTGGTCGGGCAGCTCGCGGCGCTGCAGCGGTCCCGCGCGGAAGACGCGCAGATGCGGGAGCGCGAGGCACGGGCCCTCTTCCGGGTGAGCCGCGAACTCGTGACGCGGGCCTCGACGACCGCCGTGCTGCCCACGATCGCGCGCATCCTGCAGTCCGAGACCCGGATGCGGCGCGTCTGGATCGCGCTCGGCGCGGACGACGCGACCGAGCGGATCGTGGCGGACACGAGCCCCGGCGACGCCATCCCGGCCACCGGGCTGCAGCGTGTGCTGCAGCGCGCGCCGGGCGACGAGCCGGCCGAGTGGCTGCGCGTCCACCAGCCCCTGGTCGGCCCACCCGAGCTGAGGCGCACCGATCGCGCCGCGCGCTCCGCGGAGATCTACCGCGTCCGCATCTCGGCGCAGGGTGCCAACCTGGGATCGATCCGCGCCGTCCGCGGCCGCGAGCAGGACGAGCCGGATCAGACGGAGACGCGTCTCCTCTCCGCCGCGGCCGACCAGGTCGGGCAGGCGCTCGACCAGGACCGGCTGGCGGCCGAGTCGCGGGCGGCAGAGGTGGCTCGGCAGAGCGACGCCCTCAAGTCCGCCCTCCTCCAGTCGGTCTCGCACGATCTGCGCACGCCGCTCGCGACGATCCGGGCCGCCGCGGGCACCCTGCGGCCGGGATCCGGCCTGGACGCCGCCGACCGCCAGCAGAGCGCGGACGCGATCGACCGCGAGGTGGAGTACCTGAACCGGCTCGTCACCAACCTGCTCGACCTGAGCCGCATCGAGGCGGGTGCCCTGCGGGCCGAGCGCGACGTCTTCGAGCTCGACGATCTCGTGCAGCAGACGGTCGGCCGCATGCGGGCGCGCCTCGACGGCCGTCCGCTCAAGCTCGACCTGGATGCCCCGCCCGTGCACGTGGATCCGGTCTTCCTCGACGACGTGCTCACGAACGTCATCGACAACGCCCTCAAGTACACGCCCCGCGGGTCCGCCATCCGGATCGTCGGGCGCGCGGTCCCGGACGGCTCCCACGTGCGGCTGTCGGTCGAGGACGCCGGCCCGGGCGTGCCCGCGGATGCGCTGCCGCGCCTGTTCGACAAGTTCTACCGCGTGCCGGAGACCGCCCGGACCTCCCGCTCCGGCACCGGGATCGGGCTGGCCGTGGTCCGCGGCCTCATGGAGTCGATGGGCGGCCGCGTCGCGGCGCGGCCCGGCTCGCTCGGAGGGCTCGCGATCGACCTCGACCTGCCGGCGGCCGCCATCCCGGCCGCACTGGTGCACGGGGGACGCACGTGACCGGGCCAACGGCCGGCCGCCCGGGCCCGACCGTGCTCGTCGTGGAGGACGACGCCGAGACCCGGGCCGTGCTCGTGCGCGAGCTGGCGACCCGCGGCTATCGCGTGGTGGAGGCGCCGGACGGCGCGACCGCCCTCCGCGAGTGGCAGGCGCGGCGCCCCGACGTGGTCCTGCTCGACCTGGGCCTGCCCGACGTCGACGGCCTGCAGGTGATCCGCCGCATCCGCCGCGACGCCTCGACGCCGATCGTGATCCTCTCGGGACGGTACGAGGAGCGGGAGAAGGTCGAGGCGCTCGAGCGCGGCGCCGACGATTACGTGACCAAGCCGTTCGGGGTCGACGAGCTGCACGCCCGGCTGCGGGTCGCGATCCGGCACGCCGCCGGGCCGGCGGCCAACGCAGAGGGACGGACGAGCGTCGGCCCGCTCGAGCTGGACCCCGCGCGGCACGAGGTGCGCGTGCGCGGCACCCGGGTGGACCTGACCCCGATCGAGTTCGAGCTGCTGCGGGTGCTCATGAGCCACGCCGGCCGGCTGGTGACAAAGGGCCGCCTGCTGCGCTCGGTGTGGGGCGAGGCATACCAGGGAGAGGACAGCTACGTGTACGTGCACGTCAGCCAGCTCCGGCGCAAGCTCGCGGCCGCCGACCCGGACGGCTCGCTGCGTGACCTGATCGTCACCGAGCCGGGCGTCGGATACCGCGTCCGCGACCCGTCGGACCTGCCGGCGTAGCTCGCCGGCACCGTCTTTAGGCGGACTTCAGGCCCTCGCGACCCCCGCGGCTGGTTCTCTCTTGGCCCCGGGTGGCACCGTCGGGGCATGGATGACGTGCGACCGGACCGCGACGAGGCGGCGTGGACGCTCCGGCACGAATACGGGATGGTCCGCAGCGCGATCGAGATGGTCGCCTCGGGCGGCGCTCCGCGCATCTCGCTGAGCGGCCTCCAGTTCGGCGAAGAGCTGCTCGGACCGGCGCGCGACATGGCCAGGCGGGCCGGCGTCCGCGTCGTGCCCCTCTACGGTGCCGACGATGCCGGCGCGGACATCCGGGTCGAGCGCCTGGACGACGAACGGCGGGACGCGCCGTGACGGCCGGACGGCGCCTGCTGCTCGTCGAGGACGACGAGCTCCTGCGTCCGATCCTCGCCCGCCAGCTGCGGGCGCGGGGGTACGAGGTGGTCGAAGCGGCCTCCGCGGAGGAGGCCGCCGACGCGCTGCGGCGCGGGGCGCCTCCCCGGCTCGTGATCCTCGACATCAACCTGCCGGGCGAGACCGGCTGGGACCTGCTGCGCGGCGACGCGCTCGTCGGCGCGGGCTCGCCGCCCGTGGTGATCGAGAGCGCGCTGCCCGTCCGCCCGGGCCGGCTGGCGGAGTTCGGCGTCGCCGGCTACCTGCCCAAGCCGTTCCCGCTCGACACGCTGCTCGACACCGTCGAGCGGCTGCTCAGCACGGAGGATGCACCACTCCACTCATGAGCGACCTCGGGATCCTGCTGATCGGGATCGGATGCGCGATCGCCTTCTCGCTGTATCTCGTCCTCTGCGACCGGGTACGAGCATGAACCCGCTCGACATCCTGGCGGGCGTCCTGGTCCTCTTCGTCTTCGTCTACCTGCTCTGGGCGCTGCTGCGCCCCGAGGACTTCTGAGCATGACCGTCGGCGACGTCCTGACGCTGGTCACGCTCGCGGCCGCGGTGCTGCTCGCCACGCCCCTGTTCGGCACCTACATCTACCGCGTGATGGAGGGCGACCGGGTCTTCCTGAGCCCCGTCCTGCGGCCGGTCGAGCGGGCCGTCTACCGCGTCTGCGGGATCGACGAGGCGGGCGAGATGGACTGGAAGGGCTACGCGGTCTCGGTGCTGGTCATGGCCGCGGTCGCGATCGTGGCCGGCTACGTGGTCCTCCGCCTCCAGGCGATCCTGCCCCTCAACCAGGGCGGCATCCCCAACATGTCGCCGGCCCTCGCCTTCAACACGTCGGTCAGCTTCGAGACGAACACGAACTGGCAGAACTACGCGGGCGAGACGGCCGCGACCTACCTCAGCCAGGCCGGCGTGCTGGCCGTCCGCAACTTCACGTCGGCCGCGACCGGGATGGCCATCGCGATCGCCCTCTTCCGCGGGCTCACGCGCCGCAGCGCGAAGACGCTCGGCAACTACTGGGTGGACCTCACGCGCGGCGTCCTCTACGTGCTGCTGCCGGTCTCGATCGTGGGGGCGCTCGTCCTCGTCTCGCAGGGCGTGCCGCAGACCTGGCAGCCGGCGCAGGTCGCGCACACCCTGCAGGGCGCGGTCCAGACGATCGCCATCGGGCCCGTCGCCTCCCAGGAATGGATCAAGGAGATGGGCAACAACGGCGGCGGCTTCTTCAACGCCAACTCCGCCCATCCGTTCGAGAATCCCAACGGGCTGACGAACTGGCTCGAGATGTTCGCCATCCTGCTGACGGCGTTCTCGCTGACCTACACGTTCGGGAAGTACGCCGGCGATCAGCGGCAGGGCTGGACGATCTTCGCGGCGATGGGGCTCATCCTGCTCGTCGGCGCGGTGGCCGCCATGCACCTCGAGTACGCCGGCAACCCGCTCTTCCCCTCGGGCGTGCTGCAGGCGGGCCTCGGCAACATGGAGGGCAAGGAGGTCCGCTTCGGCTCGGCCGTCAGCGGGCTCTTCGCGGCCGTCACCACCGGCACGAGCACCGGCGCGGTGATCGCGGCGCACGACAGCCTGATGCCGCTGACCGGGCTCGTGCCGCTCTTCAACATGGAGCTCGGCGAGATCACGCCGGGCGGGATCGGCGCCGGCATGTACGGGATGCTGACGATCGGCGCGATCCTCGCCGTCTTCATCGCCGGGCTGATGGTCGGCCGCACGCCGGAATACCTCGGCAAGAAGGTCGAGGCGTACGAGATCAAGATGGCGATGCTGACGGCGCTGGTGCTCGGCGCCAGCATCCTCGGCTTCACCGCGCTCGCGACGGTCACGAAGCCCGGCCTCGCCGGCCCCCTCAACGCGGGGCCGCACGGCTTCAGCGAGATCCTCTACGCGTTCTCGAGCCAGACGGGCAACAACGGCTCCGCGTTCGCCGGTCTCGACGGCAACACGGCCTTCTACAACATCACCGGCGCGCTCGCGATGCTCATCGGGCGGTACGGGATGATCATCCCGATCCTGGCCCTGGCCGGTTCGATGGCCGCCAAGCGCCGCGTCGCCGCGTCGCTCGGCACGTTCCCGACCACGGGCGTCCTGTGGGTCGTGCTGCTCATCGGCGTCGTGGTCATCGTCGGCGCGCTCACCTTCTTCCCCGCTCTCTCGCTCGGGCCGATCGTCGAGCAGCTCCTGCTGAATGCCGGAAAGGTCTTCCCGTGACCGCCACGCGTTCCCTCATGTCGATCGAGCTCCGCCGCGGCACGCGCCGCTTCCAGCGGTTCGTCTCGCTGCGCGGCGCGAAGCCGGGACCCACGCCGCCGCCCACGCGCGGCATCCTCGACCCCGAGTTCCTGCGCAGCGCGATCGGACCCGCGTTCGCCAAGCTCGATCCGCGCCGGCTGATCCGCAACCCCGTCATGTTCGTGGTCGAGCTGACCGCCGCCCTCGTGACGCTGATCTGGGCGGCCAACATCACCGGCCTCGAGCCGGTGCACGGTCCGTCCGGGGCCGGCTTCCAGCTGCAGATCGCGATCTGGCTGTGGTTCACGGTGCTCTTCGCGAACTACGCCGAGGCGCTGGCCGAGGCGCGCGGGCAGGCGCAGGCGGCATCGCTCCGTCGCACCCGCTCGGAGACGATCGCCCACCGACGCCGCTCGGATGGGACGACGGAGGACGTCGGCTCCTCCGAGCTCCGCAAGGGCGACGTGATCGTGGTCGAGGAGGGCGAGACGATCGCCGGCGATGGAGACGTCATCGAGGGCGTCGGCTTCGTCAACGAGGCGGCCATCACCGGCGAGTCGGCGCCCGTCCTGAAGGAGCCCGGCACCGACATCCGCAGCTCGGTCACCGGCGGCACGACGCTCACGAGCGACCGGCTGGTCGTCCGCGTGACGGCCAACCCCGGCGAGACGTTCCTGGACCGCATGATCGGACTCGTCGAAGGCGCGAAGCGGCAGCGCACGCCGAACGAGATCGCCCTGGCGATCCTGCTGGCCGGCCTGACCGTCATCTTCCTGATGGCGGTCGTGACGCTGCGGCCGTTCGGGCAGTACGCCGGCACCACGGTCTCCACCACGGCGCTGGTCGCGCTCCTCGTGTGCCTGATCCCGACCACGATCGGCGGGCTGCTCTCGGCGATCGGGATCGCCGGCATGGACCGCGTCGCGCGGTTCAACGTGCTCGCCATGAGCGGGCGCGCGGTCGAGGCGTCCGGTGACGTCGACGTGATCCTGCTCGACAAGACGGGCACGATCACGTACGGCAACCGGCTCGCCGCGGCCATCACGCCGGCACCCGGGGTCTCGGAGGCAGACGCCGTGCGCGCGGCGCTCGTCTCGTCGATCCGGGACGAGACGCCGGAGGGCCGCTCGGTGGTCCTGCTGGCGCGCACCCGGCTGGGCGAGCTGCACGAGGCCGCCGGCCCGGACGACGAGGCCGGCTACCGGGCGCTGGCCGGCACGATCGCGGAGGAGATCCCCTTCCGCGCCGAGACCCGGACGAGCGGCGTGCGGACGTCCGACGGCACGCTCGTCCTGAAGGGCGCGGTCGACTCGATCGGGGCCGATCTCGACGGCGCGATGCCCCCCGAGGTGCTGGCCGAGACCGAGGCGATCTCCGACCGCGGCGCGACCCCGCTCGCGCTGCGGAACGACGGCCGCGCGCTCGGCGTGATCGAACTCAAGGACACCGTCAAGGAAGGGCTGCCCGCCCGGTTCGAGCAGTTCCGGAAGATGGGCATCCGGACCGTCATGGTGACCGGCGACAACCCGCGCACGGCGGCGAGCATTGCGCGCGAGGCCGGGGTCGACGACTTCATCGCCGAGGCGAAGCCGGAGGACAAGCTGGCCTTCATCCGCGCCCAGCAGGCGGACGGCCATCTCGTCGCGATGACCGGCGACGGCACGAACGACGCGCCGGCGGTCGCCCAGGCCGACGTGGGGCTGGCGATGAACAGCGGCACGTCGGCGTGCAAGGAGGCGGCCAACATGGTCGACCTCGACTCGGATCCGACCAAGCTGCTGGAGGTCATCGCGATCGGCAAGCAGCTGCTCATCACGCGCGGGTCGATCACGACGTTCTCGATCGCGAACGACGTCGCGAAGTACTTCGCGATCGTGCCCGCCCTGTTCGCGAGCGTCTATCCGCAGCTCGGGGCGCTCAACGTCATGGGCCTCGCGACGCCCGAGAGCGCGATCCTGTCGGCGGTCATCTTCAACGCGCTGATCATCATCGCGCTCGTCCCGCTGGCGCTCCGCGGCGTCTCGTTCCGGCCCGCGCCGGCGAGCGTCCTGCTCCAGCGCAACCTGCTCTTCTACGGGCTGGGCGGGATCGTGGCGCCGTTCATCGGCATCAAGGCGGTGGACCTCGTGGTGTCCGCCCTCCACCTCGCATAGGACCGGATCATGACCAGATTCCTGCGTCACCGGCTGTTCCCCGCCGTGACGCTGCTCATCGCGATGACCGTCATCACCGGCGTGATCTACCCGGCCATCGTCACCGTCGTGGCCCAGGCCGTCTTCCCATCGCAGGCGAACGGGTCGATGATCGTCGTGAATGGGAAGACCGTGGGCTCCGCGCTGATCGGCCAGTACTTCGACGAGCCGCAGTACTTCTGGGGGCGGCCGTCGGCGGCCACGTCGAGCGCCAACCCGCACGGCTACGCCGCGAGCCATTCCGGCGCCAGCAACCTGGGGCCGACGAGCGCCACCCTCATCCAGCACGTCGTCCAGCGCGTGGATGCGCTCCAGAAGGCCAACGGCGGCGGCCCCGTGCCGGTCGATCTGGTGACCAGCTCGGCCTCCGGGCTGGATCCCGACATCAGCCCGCAGGCCGCCGCGTACCAGGTGGACCGCGTGGCGAAGGCGCGCGGCATGAGCGTCGCGGCCGTGCAGGCAGCCGTCGCGCGCTTCACGCAGCAGCCCATCCTGGGCTTCCTGGGCGAGCCGGCCGTCAACGTCCTGGAGCTCAACCTGTACCTGGACGGGCTGATCCGATGAGGGCGGCCGCATGAGCCAGTCGATCGATCTCGAGCGGGATGCCTTCGACGTCCGGCCGACCGGCGAGGAGATGCTGGCACGCGTGCGTGCCGAGGGTGAAACACGGCGCGGGCGGCTGCGCGTCTACATCGGCATGGCGCCCGGCGTCGGCAAGACGTACCGCATGCTCGAGGAGGCGCACCGCCGGGTCGACCGCGGCACCGATCTCGTGGTCGGCTTCGTGGAGCCGCACGGGAGGCCGCGCACGATCGATCTCCTCGAGGGCCTGGAGGTCGTGGAGCGCCGGCGGATCGAGTACCGCGGCGTGGTCGTCGAGGAGATGGACACCGACGCGGTGATCGCCCGGCGGCCCACGGTGGCCCTCATCGACGAGCTGGCCCACACGAACGTCCCCGGCTCGCCCCGCGCGAAGCGCTGGGAGGACGTGGAGGCGATCCGCGAGGCGGGGATCCACGTCATCAGCACCCTGAACGTCCAGCACCTCGAGAGCATGGCCGACGCGGTCGCGACGATCACCGGCGCGCCGGTGCACGAGCGCGTCCCGGACGAGGTCCTCCGCCGTGCCGACGAGATCGAGCTGGTGGACATCAGCCCCCACGCCCTGCGCCAGCGGATGCGGCACGGCAACGTCTACCCGCCTGACCGCGCGGCGATCGCGCTCGACCGGTTCTTCACCGAGGCGAACCTGACCGCGCTGCGCGAGCTCTCCCTGCGGCTGGCCGCCGAGCGCGTGGAGGGTCAGCTCGAGGGCTCGGCGGCCGGCGCCGACCTGCCGCTGGTCACGGAGCGGGTGCTCGTCCTGGTCGACGACAGCCCCGCCTGTGCACGCGCGGTGCGACGGGCCGGGAAGCTCGCGGGCGCCCTGCACGCGGCGCTGGCGGCCGTCGTCGTGGAGACGCCGCGGTCCGTGCACATGACGTACGACCACGCCCGGGACGTGCAGGAAATGCTCGACGACGCGATCGACCTGGGCGCGGACGTCGTGCGCGTGCAGGCGGACGACGAGGTCGACGGGCTGGAGCGCGTCGCCCGGGCGCGAGGCGTCACCCACATCGTGCTGCCCCACCGTCCCGGCGGCGGCATCCGGCGAGCGCTCGAGCGCTCCATGGTGGACCGCCTGGTCGAGCGGCTGCCGGACGTCGAGATCCACGTGGTGGCCGCGGCCGCGGGGGCGCCGACCCGGTCGGCCCGCCCCTGACCGCTGCCGACGTCCGGGAGTTCCGGCGGCCCGGTCGGCCCTATGCCCGCGCCCGGGAGACCGGTACGATCGCGACGAGAGGAGGCTCCGCGGTGGAGGCAATCGGGAACGTCGTCACCGTCGAGTTGTCGCTCGAGGACGTCGAGCTCATCCGGTCGTCCCTGTCGCTGATGCTCCAGGCTGAGGACGACCCGGATCTCATCGACCGGCTGAAGCGGCTGATCGCCCGGCTGGACGCGATCGCCGGCGAGCGCCATCGGGTGGCCGTCTTCCAGCGCTGATCGCGGACGGCGCTGCCGCCGCACTGCGGGCCCGCGGAACATGGCCGGGCCCGGGTCGTGGTGTACTGCGCGCTCATGAGAGCCGAGATCGTGGCGGCGGTTCGCCGGTACGTGCAGCGCTGCCTCGACGACGACCTGACGGGCCTCGCGGCCGAGCTCGCGTTCCGGTTCCTGCTCTCGCTCTTCCCGTTCGGCATCTTCCTGGCCACGCTCGGCGCGGTCGTGGGCGGGCAGACGGGCAACCCCACGGAGCCCCTCGCGCAGTCGATCCTGGGGGCGTTCCCCGCCGGCCTGACCGGCCCGATCGAGGCACAGCTGCAGGCCATCGTCGCCAGGCCGAAGCCCGACCTGCTCTCGATCGGCGCGATCGTCGCGATCTACGCTGCGGCGGGCGGCCTGAACGCGCTGATGGACGCAATGAACCGCGCCTACGAGGTGCGCGAGACGAGGCCGTTCCTCGCCCGCGTCGGGGTGGCAGTGCTGCTCACGGTGCTCGCCGGCACGGGGGTCGTCGTCGCGTTCATCGCCCTCGTCGCCGGCACATCGCTCATCGAGCACGCGGCGGCCCGGCTCGGACTCGGGGCGGTCGCGTCGGCCGTGCTGGTGCTGCTGCGCTGGCCGGTCATGTTCGCGGTCCTCGCGGCAGCGGCAGCGATCGTCTTCCGGCTGGCGCCCAACGTGCGGACGCCGTGGCGGTGGACCTTCGCGGGCGGCGTGGTCTTCGCCGCCGGATGGCTGGCGATGACCGCGGTGTTCGCCCTCTACGTGTCGCGCTCGTCGTACGCGTCGACGTACGGCCCGCTCGCCGGCATGATCGTGGTGATGCTCTGGTTCTACCTGACGGCCATGGTGCTCGTCGCTGCGGCCGAGCTGGTCGCGCTCCTGGCCGTCGAGCGCGAGCCCGAGCTGCTCCGCGCGCGGCGCGCGGAGGTCGCGCCGGACCGGGAGACGCCGCCGCGTGCCGACGATGCGGCGCGGTCCGCGGACGGGACGACGGCGCGGGCCGCCGGCACCGCACCCTCCGGACCGGGAGACCCGGACCCGACCTGACCCCGCAATCGCCGGCGCCGCCGGAGGGCGGCGCCGCCGGAGGGCGGGCCGGCCGGGAGAGGTTGCGAATCCTTACACGGTTCGCCTCTTGATGGACCATTAGCCTCATAGCAAAGTATTGCCATGAGCATGACCCGGCCGGACACGGACAGCATGGACGCGGTGCTGGAGCACCTGGCGGACATGGCACGCCTGCGGCGGCCCGAGATCCCGTCGTGGATCGTCGCCCAGGACCTCACCTTCGGACAGCTTCGCGTCGTCTTCTGGCTGGCGCGCAACGGCCCGGCGTCCATGAGCCAGGTCGCGCAGTGGCTGGGCGTCAGCCTCGCCACCGTGACCGGCATCGTGGAGCGCGTGGAGCGCCACGGGCTGGTGGCGCGGCGCCACCGGGACGACGACCGCCGGATCGTCGAGTGCGTCCTCACGGACGCGGGCCGCGCGCTCGTGGCCGAGATCGACGGCGTCCGGCTCGACGCCATGCGGCAGACGATCGGCGTCCTCGACGAGGACGAGCTCGCGGACCTGGACCGCCTCCTGACCCGGATCATCGAGCGTTCCCGGGAGCCCCGACCGTGACCACCGACACACTCCGCCCGGCCGACGGCGATCCGTCCGCCTCTCGCGCGCCCGCGCCCTCCCCCACCGTCGCGCCGGCGGTCGCGGACGAGCCCGAGGACGATGTCGTCGTCCACATCGACCGGCGCCGGCAGTACATCACGCTCGGCGCGGTCCTCCTCGGCATGCTGCTCGGATCGCTCGACCAGACGATCGTGGGCACGGCGCTGCCGACGATCGTGGGCCAGCTCAACGGCCTCGAGCGCTACAGCTGGGTCATCACCGGCTACCTCGTCGCGTCCACGGCGATGGTGCCGATCTTCGGCAAGATCTCCGACATCTACGGCCGCAAGTGGCTGTACATGCTCGGGATCGGCGTGTTCATCGCGGGCTCGATGCTCTCCGGCCTGGCCCAGTCGATGGACGAGCTCATCCTGTTCCGCACGATGCAGGGCCTCGGGGCCGGCGCCATGATGCCCATCGCGCTGGCGATCGTCGGCGACATCTTCCCGCCGGCCGAGCGCGGCAAGTACCAGGGGCTCCTCGGCGCGGTCTTCGGCCTCGCCGTCATCGTCGGCCCGACCGTCGGCGGCTGGATCACCGACAACCTGTCGTGGCGCTGGGTCTTCTACGTCAACGTCCCGATCGCGGCGTTCGCGCTCATCGCGGTCTTCCTCGTGTTCCCGAGCCAGACCGCGCTCCACCGCCGGCACGTCATCGACTGGGCCGGCTCGGTGGCGCTGATCGTCTCGGTCGTGCCGCTCCTGCTCGCGATCTCGCTGGGATCCACCCAGCCCGACGGTCACAACTCGTTCGCCTGGGACAGCCCGCAGATCCTCGGCCTCTTCGCGGTGGCGATCGCCGCCGGCGCCGGGTTCCTGCTCATCGAGCGGCGTGCCGCCGAGCCGACGCTGCCGCTCGACCTGTTCGCCAACCGCATCTTCTCCTCGTCGGCCGTCATCTCGTTCCTGACCAGCGCCGGCATGTACGGCGCGATCCTGTACATCCCGCTCTTCGTGCAGGACGTCCTCGGCCAGTCGGCCACCGATTCCGGGATCATCCTCGAGCCGATGATGGTGGGCGTCATCATCGTCAGCATCGTGAGCGGGCAGATCCTCTCCCGCACCGGCCGCTACAAGGTCCTCGCGATCGTCGGGACGGCCGTCATCGGGATCGGGATGTACATGCTCTCCACCATGACCGCCACGACCGGCAACCCCGCGCTCGTGCGCGACATGGTCGTGCTCGGCCTCGGGCTCGGCAGCTCGATGGCCCTCTTCACGATCGTCGTCCAGAACGCCTTCCCGGTGGAGCGCCTGGGCGTCGTGACGGCCGGCCTGCAGTTCTTCCGCTCGATCGGCGGCGCGGTCGGGGCAGCCCTCCTGGGCTCCGTCATGACGAACCGGTTCGTCGACCAGCTCTCGGCCGGCCTGCGCTCGCTTCCGCCCACGGTCCAGGGGCACCTCGGCCCGATCGCCGGCAACCCCCAGGTCCTGATGAACGCCACCAACGCGGACATCGCGAAGGCGCTCGCCCCGTACGGCGCGGCCGGCGCGCAGATCGCGAGGCAGCTCGAGTCGATCCGCGCCACGGCCATCGCCGACGGCATCAGCGAGGTCTTCCTGATCGCGGCCGGACTCACCGTGGTGGCGGTCGTCGCGTCCTTCTTCCTGCGCGAGATCCCGCTCCAGCGCGAGCAGTCGGGGACCTACGTGCGGACGAACGAGGCCCCGGAGGGGTCGGGGGCGAGTTGAGCGACGCGCCGGGCTCCCGCGGTTCCGGGGCCCCGAAGTCCCGGCGTCCCGGGACGGCCCCGGTCATCGAAGCCATGAAGTCACACGCAAGGAAGGGTGCATGAGCCTGGAGCACGCGAACACGGAGGGAGCGACCGGCGACCGCTCCCCGGCCGGACGGGGCGGATGGCGGTCGGCCGGCCACAGCGGATCCCGCCGGCACGATCCGAACTACAAGTGGGTGGCCCTGTCGAACACGACGCTGGGCGTCCTCATGTCGTCGATCGACGGCTCGATCGTCATGATCTCGCTGCCCGCGATCTTCGACGGCATCCGACTCAATCCCCTCGACCCGGGCAACGTCAGCTACCTGCTGTGGGTCATGATGGGCTACCTGCTCGTGACGGCCGTGCTCGTCGTCGCCTTCGGGCGCCTGGGCGACACCTACGGCCGCGTGCGCATGTACAACGCCGGCTTCGCGATCTTCACGGCCGGGTCGCTGCTGCTCGCGGCCACGCCCTTCACCGGATCCGCCGGGGCCCTGTACATCATCGGGATGCGCTTCGTGCAGGCGATCGGCGGGGCGTTCCTGTACGCGAACTCGCAGGCGATCCTGACCGACGCCTTCCCGCCGGACCAGCGCGGCCTCGCGCTCGGCATCAACGGCGTCTCGTTCCTGGCCGGCCAGTTCATCGGCCTCGTGGTGGGCGGCATCCTGGCCGCCATCGACTGGCGCCTCGTCTTCTTCGTCAGCGTGCCGTTCGGGCTCGCCGGCACGATCTGGGCGTACCTGCGCCTCGAGGAGCTCGGGACCGTCAACCGCGCGCGGACCGACTGGTGGGGCAACATCACGTTCGGCCTCGGCCTGACCGCGCTGCTCGTGGGCATCACGTACGGCATCCAGCCCTACGGCAACCAGACGATGGGCTGGACGAGCCCGTTCGTCATCGTCATGATCGTCGGCGGCCTCGTGCTCCTGGCTGCCTTCGCGATCGTCGAGAGCCGGGTGGCACAGCCGCTCTTCGACCTCGACCTGTTCCGCATCCGCGCCTTCACGGCTGGCAACCTGGCGGGGTTCCTCGCCTCGCTCGGCCGGGGCGGACTCTCGTTCATGCTGGTGATCTGGCTGCAGGGGATCTGGCTGCCGCTGCACGGCTACAACTTCGTCGACACGCCGCTGTGGGCCGGCCTCTACATGCTGCCCCTGACGTTCGGCTCGCTCATCTTCGGGCCACTCTCGGGGATCCTCTCCGACCGGTTCGGGGCGCGGCCGTTCGCCACGGGCGGCATGCTCGTCGCGGCGGTGTCGTTCCTCGGCCTAATCCTGCTGCCGGTCAACTTCCCCTACTGGCAGTTCGCCGGTCTCCTGCTGCTGAGCGGGATCGGCGGCGGGCTGTTCATGTCGCCGAACATGGCCGGCATCATGAACAGCGTCCCGGCGCGCCAGCGCGGCGTGGCCGGCGGCATGCGCGCCACGTTCCAGAACACCGGGATGGTCGTCTCGATCGGCGTCTTCTTCTCGCTGATGATCGCCGGGCTGGCGGGCTCGCTGCCGTCGACGCTCTACCGGGGCCTGGTCGCCCACGACGTGCCGGCTGCCATCGCGACGCAGATCTCGCACCTGCCGCCGGTGGCCAGCCTGTTCGCCGCCCTGCTCGGCTACAACCCGATGCAGTCGCTCCTCCCGGCGTCCGTGCTCCGTGCGCTGCCGGCGTCGCAGGTGCAGGTGCTGACCGGGAAGGAGTTCTTCCCGCAGCTCATCTCCGCGCCGTTCCAGCAGGGCATCGCGGTGGTGTTCCTGGCGGCGGCCGCCATGGCGGTCGTCGCGGCCGGCGCCTCCTGGATGCGCGGCGGCAGGTACGTGCACGAGGATGCGATGCCGGAGCTGCGGCGGGCCGAGGCCTCGGGGACGGCGCAGCGCTGAGGCGTCAGCCCGGGTGGCGTCGCCGGCGGCGCTTCGGCCCGCCGGCGACGAGCGCCGCCCGCGCCGGGCGTCCCGTGGAGCGCGCGCCGCGCAGGACGTCGACGCCCTCGTAGGACAGCACCACCAGCTCCAGGCTGGCGGCTCGCCGGCGTGCCTCGGACCATGCCTCGAGGAGCGCAGGCAGCAACGCCGAGCGCGCCGGATCGGCGGCGGCGGCCACGTACGCGGCGCGCCGCTCCTCGACCTCGGCCTGCGCCCGGTCGAGCTCGGTCCGCCTGTTCTCGCGATCCATCTCGAGCCCCGTCTGCCACCGTCCTCCACGCCCCGGCCGAGCCCGGGATCCACCTGGAGACGCGCCCACTCTCGGCGCGGTTCCCCCGGCGCGTCCTGAAAGCCCGACGGCGCGAGAGCCGCGCGATCGCCGCGGCCCACGATCAGCGCCTGACGATCTCGCGCCACGAGGCCCTGTACGAACGGGTCCTGGCCTGATCTGAGCGCCCGGCCTACGTCCGACTGCGTGTTCGCGTCGGGCCGTTTGGCCGCGCATCCGCTCCCCGTCGGCTCTTCTCACCGGCCGTGTCCGGCGCCCATCGTCGGTGCAGCACGGCTGGCAGGCGACCCGCCGTTCGCGGCGGAGATCACACGTGAGTCACTCGCTCCGGGCACCGCGCAGCCACGCACTGGCGCTGGGCGCGTGGTCGCCGCCCTTCCGGCTGGCAAGTCTGCGATCACCGGGCCTGCGCGCACCGGTCCTCGTCGTCGTCGCACTGGCCGTCGCGCTCGTCACGCCCTGGGTGGCGATGGACGTCGCCCTCGCGGCACGCCCGTGGACGATCGGGATCGACCCGGGCGACGCATTCGCCTACATCACGGTCAATCACGTCGTGATGGCGGCGGCCGCCCTGGCACTCGTGCTGGCCCTCGGCCGCCCGGCCTCGAGCTGGGGGATCGCCATCGGGCGATGGCGCCTCACCGCCCGGCACCTGCTCGTCGTGATCCCGGTCCTCCTCGTGCTCTCCTTCGGCTACGACGCGGCACCGTACCTGCTCGCGGGAACCCGGCCGCCACTCGCCGCCGACCCGACCCCCGTCGCGGTCGCCGGCACGCTCGCGTTCCAGTGGCTCTTCGTGGGCGTGGCGGAGGAGCTCTTCTACCGGGGACTCATCCTCGGCCTGCTGCACGACGCGCTCGACCGTCGTCGCGTCTCGGACCTCCCCAGCCGGATGCACGACACACCCGACGCGCCCGCGCGGCGCCGGCGGCTGCGTCGGCCCCGCGGCCTCGCGCGCGGCGTCTCGCTCCCCGCGATCATCTCCGCCGGCATCTTCGCCCTCGCCCACGGCATCTTCTACGGCCGCGCGTTCTTCCTGCCCGTCACGTTCGATCCATCGTGGGGGCAGCTGGCCTGGACGTTCGGGCTCGGTCTCTACTGCGCGATGCTCCGTGAGCGCACCGGCTCGCTGCTCGGGCCGATCGCGGCCCACAACGTGTCCAACGGGCTGGTGCTGACGATGACCTACCTGGCGGCGGGCGTCATCCGGCTGTAGGCGGCGCCGGGGCTCGGCCGGCCGACCGGCCTCAGCCGGCCGAGGAGATCGCGTCCGCGGTCGAGCGTCCGGCCTCGTCCGTGGTTTCCGGCTCGTCGTCCCCGCCGTCGTACGCGCGCAGCCGCAGCTCGAACTCCGACCCGCCCTCCGGCCGCCGGCGGGCGCGGATCTCGCCGCCCATCGCCTCGACGAGCCGCCGCGAGACGTACAGCCCGATCCCGCTGCCCTTCACCGAGCGCGCGGTGGTCGCGGATCGGTAGTAGAGGTCGAAGAGCTGCTCGGCCTCCGCCTCCACGATCCCGGGTCCCTCGTCCTGGACCCGCACCGAGACGCCGTCGCCCGTCATGCCGACGAGCACGCGCACCCGACCGCCGGAGCGGTTGTACTTCGCCGCGTTCGACAGCAGGTTGCCGAGCACCTGCTCCACGTATGCGTCGCTGCCGCGCACGAGCGGCAGCCCGGGCTCGGCCGCCAGGTCGAACTGGACCTCCGGCGACCGCTCGGCCGCCATCGCGACGACGCGGCTGACGATCGGCTGCAGGCGGACGGGTTCCTGGGCCTCCGGGATGGCGTCGTGCTCCGAGCGGACCAGGACCACGAGATCCTCGACGAGCCGCTCGAGCCGGTCGGAGCCCGCCTCGATCTCGCGCACGAGCCCGGCCTCCTCCTCGCCCAGGCGCGATGCCTGGCGGCGGAGGAGCCTGGCGGAGGCCACGATCAGCGTGATCGGCGTGCGCAGCTCGTGCGACACGATATCGATGAAGGCATCCCGCTGGCGCTTCGCCTGCCGTTCCTGTTCGAGGAGCATGGCGAGCTCGGCCTCCCGCTGGGCCAGCGCGACGTTGAGGCGGTCGCGGGCCTCCGCGTGGATCGCCTGGCGCCGCTGCGCCTCTCGCAGCGAGTCGACCACGACCACCGCGATCAGCCCGACCACCAGGTACAGCAGGAGCGATGCCCAGTGGCTGAGCTCCGGCAGCTCGGCCCTCGCGTCCTGCAGCACGAGGAGCCACGTGTCCACGAGCGCGGACACGCCCGTCGCGGCCACGCCCGCCACGCGGTTCCCGTACCAGGTCGCCACGCCGACGCCGAGGACCAGAGGAAGCAGCCCGACATCGCCGCCCGAGACGACGTTGACGGGCACCTTCGCAGCG